>JAOTST010000407.1 GCA_029864785.1 Chromatiales bacterium
CGGTCCTCTTCCAAATATTCGCCGGCCAAAATGCGATCAAGCTTCTCTTCAAACTCATCGGGGGAGATGTCGGTTAAAAATCCAAGGCGACCAAGATTGAGACCAAGCAGTGCCATATCGGCGTGGTGGCAGAGACTTCGAGCCGCATTCAGGAAGGTACCGTCACCGCCTAAAACGATGACAAGATCGCAACTTCCCAGCTCCTCTCGATCGGCAACCTGTAATTTGTGTCCATCCCAGACCTTGGCGGTCTCTTCGTCGATCATGATTTCGATATCTTTCGACAACAGGTAGCGCACGAGCTGACGCAGGGTATCGCTTACCGTGGGGGCAGCGTACTTGCCGATGATGCCGATCTTATTAAAATGCAGTGCCATGAAACGCTCCGTGATTGGTTAGCAAAAGTTACCACGAACGACCATTTTACGCCATGTTGATTAAACAAGTTATTTGACAATTGGTTGCTTGACAGGGGGGAGGGGGCGTGGATAATTTGCCCTTCATTTACCTCATGGCGTTCTCAGCTCAAGATTGTCAAAACGGGATAACAATTTCACTATTATATTGAATGTCTGAAACAGAACTCAACGAACGTGCACGGCAGTTATTGGGTCAGTTGGTTACCAGCTATATTGCTGACGGCCAACCGGTAGGCTCGCGCACGCTCGCTAAAATTTCTGATGAGGAGCTCTCATCGGCGACAATACGTAATGTCATGGCTGATTTGGAGGATCTGGGACTTATCAAGGCACCCCATACATCGGCTGGTCGCGTACCCACTGTGCAGGGGTATCGTTTTTTTATCGACCAGTTGTTGAAGGTTAAACCGCTTTCAGCCAGAGAACTTAAATTGATTCAGGGGAAGATTGCCAGTCACTCTAATCCTGAAGATATTCTGGAGCTGGCATCCTCTCAGCTCTCTGAAATTACGTCGATGGCCGGGGTGGTGATGATTCCTGGCAGGGTGTTTACGGCACTACGTCAGATTGAATTTTTGCCGCTCTCATCAAATCAAATTCTGGTTATTCTGGTGACAATGGATGGTACGGTTCAAAACCGGGTGATTACACCAACCAAGACTTTTAAAAAGATTGAACTTGAGCAGGCGGCCAACTATCTCAACCATCACTATATGGGCAAAGAGCTCACAGATATTCGTGATCACATCCTGTCGAGCATGGATGAGACGCGTCAGAGTATGGATCAGATGATGAGCGCAGCTATTGATATGGCGCGACAGGTGATCGATAGCAGTTATCACTCTGAACAAAGTATGGTGATTGCTGGACAGACCAATCTTATGGGGTACAGCGAGATGGGCAATTTAGATAAGTTGCGTCAACTCTTTGATGCCTTCAGCCAAAAACAGGGAATTCTGCAACTCTTTGACCGCTCACTACAGGCTCAAGGTGTACAGATATTTATTGGCGAGGAATCGGGCTACGAGGCACTGGATGAGTGCAGTATTGTCACTTCACCCTATGAGGTTGATGGCAAACAGATGGGGGTGATTGGGGTGATTGGCCCGACCCGAATGTCCTATGAAAGGGTGATCCCGATTGTTGATGTTACAGCACAAGTTATCGCTTCGGCATTGAACCAGAACAGATAGTACCCATATTGCGTGTCAGTGATTCAGTTTAATAAAATTTAGGAAAAACAGATGAGTGACGAAAATAGTCCGGTTGCCGAAGAAGAGACAATTCAGCCAGAGGGCGAAACGACCTCTGCAGATAATGTTGAGGAGCAGGCACCAGAGGATGTGCACCTCTTATTAGAAGATGCGCGCGCCAAAGCCGATGAGCATTGGGATCAGGTGCTGCGTCTGCAGGCCGAGCTGGAAAATGTTCGTCGCCGTGCAACCAAAGATGTCGAGAGCGCCCATAAGTTTGGTCTGGATAAGTTCGTTAATGAGCTGCTGCCGGTGATCGATAGTCTTCAGATGGGACTAGAGGCGAGTAAAAATAGCGATGGCGAAGCCCTGCACAAGCTGCAAGAGGGTACGGAGATGACAATTAATATGTTCTCTGGTGCCATGGGTAAGTTTAATGTTCAGGCGGTTGGCAATGTTGGTGATAAGTTTAATCCTGAGTTCCATCAGGCGATGACCATGCAAGAGTCCAATGAGCATGAGCCAGATAGTGTCATGCTGGTGATGCAGAAGGGTTACA
>JAOTST010000085.1 GCA_029864785.1 Chromatiales bacterium
TATGAATAAGTTTATTAAAATTATCACCCTTGCAGCCGCAGTAGCCGCATTCCCTGCAGTTGTTCAAGCAACCACTCCCGAGCAAGATCGCACAGCGTTGCAAAATTACATGATGAAAAAATTTCCCGGCATCCCTCTTCAAGAGTTTGCCAATGGCGTCTATGCATACGACAGCGTTGGTCGTGAAAACTGGGAAGCCATCGAAGAGTTTCCTCCATATGAAATTTTTGTCGATGCCGGCGAACAGATGTGGAACAAGAAATTTAAAAACGGCAAAAGCTTCAAAAGCTGTTTTGGGACTCCTGTAATTGCACAAAAATATCCTCACTGGGATAAAAAACAGCAGATGGTTGTAACCCTGCCACTGGCAATTAACAAATGTCTTAAAGCCAATGGTGAAAAGACACTAAAATATAAGAAAGGGTCAATCAACGACATCCTCTCCTATATTGCCTATGAGTCACGTGGTAAAAAAACCAATGTAGTCATCCCAAAAGGAGATGCTGGAGCAATGAAGGCATATGAAGAAGGAAAAAAATTCTTCTATACCCGTCGTGGTCAGCTTAACTTCTCATGCGCTACCTGCCACATTCAAAATTCTGGTTCACTGGCACGTGCTGAGATTTTAGGGCCTGCACTCGGTCAAACCACTCACTTCCCCGTCTATCGCTCAAAGTGGGCTACAGTGGGTACGCTACACCGTCGTTTCAGCGGTTGTAACAAAAATGTACGTGCTAAACCATTTAAAGCTCAAGGCAAAGAGTACCGCAATCTAGAGTACTTCCTGACCTATATGAGTAACGGTGTTGAGCTGAACGGTCCTGGTGCTCGTAAGTAAGCCCAGCACATACAATTGATTTTGGAGAAAATAATCATGATAAAACAACTACTTTCAGCTCTAGCACTGGTCGCACTTCTGAGTGGATGTGCGGGCAAAGTCGTAAAACCTGCAACCGCAGAATCTGCTAACAGTGCGATAACCGCCGCTGATGCAGCCCGCAAAAAAGCCAAAAAAGTTGGCGGCGAGTGGAGCAATACAGGCAAGATGATCAAACAGGCAAAGGGTGCAGCTAAAAAGAAGGATTTTGCAAAAGCTGTAAAAATTGCCAATAAAGCCCGTGAAGAGGGTGAGCTGGGCTACGAGCAAGCAGCCTCTCAGAGTGAGCTGCACCTACCCTCATACCTTAAATATTAATCACGTTTTACCTCGGAGTATTACCAATGAGTACAGATACAAAACGAAGACTCTTCCTTAAAGGAACCTTAGCCAGCGGCGTTGTCGCTCTGGCAGCAGGCGCAGGCCTTATCAATCCACGTCAGGTTTTGGCCGCATGGCCAAAGTCGGCCTTTGAGGCCAAGAGTGTCTCTGAAGCGATGAAGGGCATTGCCGGTACCGATACCGCAGCGGGTAATGACAAAATCACCATTAAGGCACCCGATATCGCTGAGAATGGCGCAGTGGTTCCCGTCAAGGTGGATGCAACCAAGATTAGTGGTGTTGATTCAATCGCTATTATTGCTGAAAAGAACCCAACCCCTCTGATTGCCAATTTTAAAATGGGTAAGTCAACACATGCATTCGTTTCGACCCGCATCAAGATGGGAAAAACATCTAATGTGATCGCGGTGGTTTCTGCCGGTGGTTCGGTATCGACTGCGCGTAAAGAGGTGAAGGTCACTATCGGTGGTTGTGGCGGTTAATCCTCACAACACGTAATCGATACCTTCACCCTTTGAGTGAATTGAATTAAATAATTTCAGGAATTAGTCCAATGGCAAAAAGTAGCATTAAAATCCGCGCAAAGATTAAAAAAGGCGCCTGTGAAGTAAAAGCATTGATGAAGCACCCTATGGAGACCGGTCAGCGCAAGAATAAGAAGACGGGTAAGAAGATCCCCGCTCACTTTATTCAAGAGGTGAACTGTACCCACAATGGTCAGTCGGTATTGGCCGCTGAATGGGGGGGAGCAATCTCGACCAACCCTTACCTCTCTTTTATCTTTGATGGAGCCAAGAAAGGTGAGTCTGTCACCATCAGTTGGCTCGATAATCAAGGTGGTAAAGATTCAATGACAGCAAAAATCAAATAGCACTATTCGCTATTTCTGTTCTTATTTTACTTTGACCTATACGAAATATTCAGGATTGTAATTAGATGACAATTTCCAGACGAGAGTTTATTCGGCTAATGGGAATGGCTGGAGCCGCAGGCATGCTGCCTGCATCCACCTTTGCGGCAGCTAAACGACCATCTGATCTCTATGAGATCCCCAAGTTTGGAAATGTTTGTCTAATGCACATGACCGACTGTCATGCGCAACTTAATCCAGTCTATTTCCGTGAGCCCAGTGTCAACCTTGGCGTAGGTAATGCTTACGGTAAAGCACCCCATCTTGTGGGCAATGCGATGCTGAAGCACTTCGGTATCGAGAACAACTCGATCGAAGCGCATGCATTCAGCTACCTCAACTTTGATGAGGCCTCACGTGCTTACGGCAAGGTGGGCGGTTTTGCTCACCTTGCTTCGCTGGTCAAACGCATTCGTTCCGAACGCGGCAATGAGAACACCCTATTAATGGACGGTGGCGATACCTGGCAAGGGTCAGGCACCGCCTACTGGACCCGTGGCAAGGATATGGTCGGTGCCTGCAATCTGCTGGGTGTCGATGTGATGACCGGTCACTGGGAATTCACCTATAAAGACAAAGAGGTGATCGAAAACATTGGTGAATTTAAAGGTGAGTTTATCGCCCAGAACATTCACCTCAATGAAGATGCTCAATTTGATTATAAATTCAGTGAATTCAGTGGCTACAACGAAGATGACAATCGCGCCTTTAAGCCCTATACCATTAAAAATGTGGGGGGCGCACGGGTTGCTGTTATTGGTCAGGCCTTCCCCTACACCCCCATCGCCAATCCACAACGCTTTATGCCGGATTGGACCTTTGGTATCAAAGACGATGCGATGCAGGAGATGGTCGATCAGGTTCGCGAGACTGAGAAACCCGATGTCGTGGTAGTACTTTCTCACAATGGGATGGATGTTGATCTCAAGATGGCATCTCGTGTCACTGGAATTGATGCCATCTTTGGTGGTCACACCCATGACGGCATGCCTGCTCCGACGGTAGTCAAAAATCCTGGCGGTAAAACGCTTGTCACCAATGCTGGCTCCAACGGTAAGTTTCTTGGTGTGATGGATCTTGATGTGCGCGGCGGCAAAGTTCGTGATTTCCGCTATCGTCTGGTTCCGATTTTCTCCAATCAGCTACCCGCTGATCACGAAATGCAGAGCTATATCGATAACGTCCGTAAACCTTATAAAGATGTGCTTGAGGAGAAACTCGCCGTAGCGGGTGAGACTCTCTATCGTCGTGGTAATTTTAACGGCACGTTTGATCAGATTATCTGTGATGCCCTTAACACGGTGAATGATTCTCAGATCTCGCTGTCTCCCGGTTTCCGCTGGGGCACTACAGTGCTCCCTGGACAAAATATCACCATGGATCATGTGATGGATCAAACCTGTATCACCTATCCAGAGACCTACCGTCGTGAGATGAGTGGCGAAGACATCAAGCTGATTTTAGAGGATGTCTGCGACAACCTCTTTAACGATGACCCCTACTTCCAGCAAGGTGGCGATATGGTGCGCGTGGGTGGTCTTGATTACGTCTGCCGTCCCAATAATAAGATGGGCAAACGCATCAGCAATATGACACTTGATGATGGCACCCCCATTGATGCAAGCAAGAAATATGTCGTCGGAGGATGGGCAACCGTTGGATCGAAATCACCCGGACGTCCTATATGGGATGTTGTTGCCGACTACATGCGCTTGCAAGAGACTGTCTCTATTAAAAAGCTCAATACGCCCAAGCTTGTCGGTGTTGATGGCAACCCTGGAGTTGGTTAATTTTAAAATTCCTTCCTTATGATTTCCTTTATCATAAGTTTTAGGGCTCTCTTTTGAGGGCCCTTTTTTTGCCTACAGGAAGTAGGTATGCCGCGATCGCAAGGATGCGAAGGAGCGGTGACCGACTTGCCGGTAACTTTTTTATCGTTTTCGGCAATTATAACCATCAGCCCAAGGCTAATTATTTAAATATTGAACTACAGTATCTGAGAAATATAATTAAATAACCTAAGTAACATTTTGTTTTTAATAAAACATTAGCACATTACTGATATCTGATTAATCAGCTTCCTACAAGATATAAATACGATTCCTACAGACAGCGGCTTATAGATATTCTAGAGTTTAACCACTCAGAAGGAGGCATCCTATTTTTTCTGTTTAACAACCACATAGCCTTACACCGTGGCTCATAGAGGGAATTTATTGAATGCTTAAAGACTCATCAAAGATATGGATGAGCAAATTTAAAGCTTAGATTGTAGAGGGATATTATGACTATTAACAGCAGATACATCAAAGAGAAAAAACTTTATTCCATCGTAATGGGACAGGATTTTAACTACTCCGATTATCGCGATTTTAAGGGGGCATACGAGAAGATACCTGTCGATGCCGAGGCTCTTGAACTTAACCTTAAAAACACAATGCATATCGATAGTTCGGCTCTAGGAATGATGCTGCTTATGAATGAGCATGTCCATAAACAGGTTTCACATATTGATGTCACCAACTCTAATCCGAATGTATTAAAGATATTTGAAATATCGCACTTTAAGAAAATTTTTAATATCACCTCACACTAAAGGCTGACTATTCCCGAATCAATTATTGTAAAACGCTATACCAATTCACGATTAAATCAGCTGGTCTATAATGGTTTTCCATCCACTATATAGTGTCAGAGATATTCGATTGTGAATAACAAAACGCTCTACCTTATACGCCATGCCAAATCGAGCTGGCACAATGACCTAAGAGATCATGATCGACCCATCAATGAACGAGGTATCCACGATGCCTCGATGATGGGGATGCGACTCGTCCATCAAGGCGTCGCTCCTGAGATTATCATTAGCAGTTCAGCCACCCGTGCACAGATGACAAGTCAACTCATTGCACAGGAGATCGGTTATAAAAAAGAGGCCATCAAGGTTAACCCTGAAATTTACGGGGTATCTTCCAAGGGACTGATAGAGAGCATTCACCAGTTTGACAACACCCTCAACAAGATCATGCTAGTCGGTCACAATCCCGTCATCACAGAAACGGTCAACTGGTTAACCGGATCAAAAATTGAAAACATCCCCACCTGTGGCGTCACCATACTCGGAGTGTCATCCAGTAGTTCATGGCGTGATTTCTCAAAAGAGAGTGTCGATCTGATTCACTATGACTATCCGAAGAATGGATAGTTATTGCACGAAAATCCAAGCGCTCTGTTCACCTCTCTAAGAGAGATCATGAAAGCTCGAATAGAGTCTTCATATTCAGGAAAGCATTGGTACGATAGAATCAATTAGCGTGTAGAGCGCTGAAGTTCTGCCGAAATATTTCGTGCATAACTCTCACGCAGTCGCAGTGCCGCAATAAAAGAGATAACCGCAAATCCTGCCATCAGTAGCATTGCATTCTGGTATCCCTCATGACCATAAAGATTGATCCCATTCACCATTTTTCCATCCCAGAAGAGATCAAGTACCCAGCCAAACAGCGGCTGCATAATCGCTGCCCCCAGAAACAGTCCTGTATTGACAACACTAATCGCCATACCCGATAGAGCTGGAGCAGTAACCTCCTTGGCACATGGATAGGTGAGAACAAAGCCTCCCCCCGTCAAACCAAGCAGTGCAAATAAAATCCATCCTGAAATCCCAGCTTGCCATGGTGCATAGATAATCAGCAGCCATGCAATTAAATAGAGTGCCGCGCTAAAAATAGCCACAGGCTTACGCCGTCCAATGCGATCTGAGATCCAACCAGAGATAAGGGTACTCAAGGCCATGCTAAAGAGAGTGAGTGTGGTGTAGGTCGAGGCATCCGAAGTAGTCAGTCCATGCAGATCACGCAGCAGTGGAATCGCCCACAGTCCAGCAAAAGCAAATAGACTGCCGGCCATACCGAAATTGAGCCAAAACCCCGGCCATATGGTGCGATTGTGTAAAATGCCATTGAGATCATGAAACCAGTGCTGTTCACGCTCAGCATGAGCCGTCTCCCCCTCCATCTCTCTAAGCGAAGGAAAACCAGCATCCTCTGGTCTATTTCTAACGAACAGTAGCGAAAGTAACGCCAAGAATAGCGAGAAGATACCGATAGCAACAAAGATATCGCGCCACTCCCACCACTTTAAAAAATAGGCTAGCGGGCCTGCCGCTAATACCGATCCCATGTTACCAATCAACAAAGTCATGCCAGAGACTACGCCATAAATCCGATCCCGAAACCAGACGGTATTGCTTTTCATGAGCCCAACAAAAATTACGGACACCCCAAGTCCAACTAGGAAACGCCCCACCGAAGCAACGGAGAGCGTCTCTGCCAGACCAAATAGAATCGAACCAAAACCGGCGACAATATTTCCTATCGTAATCGAAATGCGATTACCCAGCGTATCGGCCAACACCCCTGCCGGTAGTTGCATAACCGTGTAGATGTAGTAGTACATCGCAGCCAATGAGCCTAGTGCGGCAGCCGATGTATGAAAACTAACCATTAAATCAGCAGAGACTACGGCTGGCGCCATTCGATGAAAATAGACGGAGATGTAGCTTATGACCAAGATGGCGTAAATAGACCAACGTGCCCGTTGGAAACTTTGATGGCTAAAATTTGAGCTCACAATAACGATACCGTTAGATGGA
>JAOTST010000408.1 GCA_029864785.1 Chromatiales bacterium
GTGAGTCCATTGATTCAGGTATTTAAGCCGATCTCACCACTCGCATGGTTGCCGATTGTAACGATGGTGGTGAGTGCAGCTTATGTCACCGATGATCCAATGTTTGAAAAGGCCTTTATTACCTCTGCGATTACCGTGATGTTGTGTTCACTGTGGCCAACCTTAATCAATACGGCGGTTGGTGTTGCCTCTATCGACAAAGATCTGATTAACGTCGGGCGAGTGATCCGTCTGCACTGGACTGCACAGGTGTTTAAAGTCGCACTGCCTGCGGCACTACCGATGATTTTTACCGGTCTACGTATTTCGCTTGGTATTGGCTGGATGGTATTGATTGCGGCAGAAATGCTGGCGCAGAACCCGGGGCTAGGCAAGTTTGTATGGGATGAGTTTCAGAATGGCAGTTCAAATTCGTTAGGACGGATCATGGTGGCAGTACTGGCGATCGGTATTATCGGCTTTATCCTCGACTGGTTCATGGTGACATTGCAAAAAATGTTTTCACATGATCCTAACGCATCGATTCGTTAGCAGAGGAGTACGAAGATGAATGCACAGTCTAATGTTGTAGAAGAACTGATAGTGGATGAGGGCAATGATGCCGTATCAAAAAATGAAGCGATACTAAACGATGAGGTCGCAGAGGAACAGCCAGTGAATGAAAAAGCATACCTGGAGGTGTCGCACACTTCTATTGAATTTCCGACTAAGAAGGGGCCGTTTAAGGCGCTGGATGATGTCAATCTGAAGATCGCCAAAGGTGAGTTTATTACCTTGATTGGCCACTCCGGCTGCGGTAAATCGACCGTGTTGAATATCATTGCAGGTCTATTGCAGGCAACGGAAGGGGGCGTGATTCTTGAAGATCGTGAGGTGAATGAGCCGGGGCCTGATCGTGCCGTGGTGTTCCAGAATCATTCGCTGTTGCCGTGGTTAACGGTCTATCAAAATGTGGAGCTGGCGGTTAAGCAGGTATTCAAAGGCAAAAAAACAAAGGCCGAGATGGCGGAGTGGATAGAACACAATCTTGAGTTGGTGCATATGAGCCATGCATTGCATAAACGCCCTGCAGAGATATCGGGCGGGATGAAACAGCGTGTTGGAATTGCGCGTGCACTGGCGATGCAGCCCAAGGTGCTATTGATGGATGAGCCGTTTGGTGCGCTCGATGCACTGACCCGTGCCCATTTACAGGACTCACTGATGGAGATTCAGAAAGAGACTCAGAACACCGTGGTGATGATCACGCATGATGTCGATGAAGCGGTGTTGTTATCAGACCGGATTGTGATGATGACCAACGGCCCGGAAGCGACCATCGGTGAGATCCTTGATGTGAAACTGGCGCGACCACGTAACCGTGTTGAGCTGGCGGATGATAGTGAATACAACCACTACCGCGCTGAGGTCCTGAAATTCCTTTATGAGCGTCATCGCAAGCCTGACGTGTAGCTTTTGGTGGTCAGCCTGGCAACTTCTCCCCCCCTTCCCCATGGGCTGGGCTGATCACCACCTTATTCTTTACTTGTTTGATTTTATATTTGATGTCGTGGTGCCCCTTGTAGGGCGTCCTAAGATTGGTTTTGGTTAAATTTAGCTGGTATACAATTTTATCTTGAAAGTTCTCCTAAAGTTCTCTATGCTGCATTCAGGTTGATTAATGAAAGGTGGGAGAGGGTTGATGTTGACTGAACTTGAGCAGCGTATTCTTGATGCGATTAGATTTCAGATTTCTGAACAGGGACGTTCACCCACATTGGTAGAGATTGGTGAAGCGGTCGGTGTTGCCTCCAAGGGAACCTTGCATCGTTATGTGCAGGGGCTGATTGATAAAGGCAGTCTGGTGCGTAATCACGCTGGATGGCGTGGTCTGCAGCTGGTCGAAGAGGATGATCTTGAGGAGCAGGCAAGTCTGCCTTTGATGGGAGAGATCGCGGCAGGTCTGCCGATTGAGGCGATCCCAGGGCACGACCGAGTCAATCTGGTTGATTTTTTTATGGGGTCAGACCGCTTCATTCTCAAAGTAGTGGGCGATTCGATGATCGATGTTGGCATCCTTGATGGCGACATGGTGGTAATTCGTCATGCACAGCAGGCCTACAGTGGCGATATTGTAGTGGCGCTGATCGATGGTAATGAAGCGACTCT
>JAOTST010000409.1 GCA_029864785.1 Chromatiales bacterium
ATCAAGAGTGTAGATAAAAGACTCCTGAATTTGCATGCTCTCTTGCGAGATACGGTTAAACGATTCAGAGATAATCGCAGCCGATTCGAGCACCATCCCTTCGTAGTAGTCGATATTATTTCGGTTAAAAAAGCCGATCACTTCGGTGCTGCCACTCTGGTAGACGGTGTACCCCTTGATGGTGCCTACCTTCTCTCTAATTTTAGGGCTGAAGCGTTGTTGAAAGCTGTTGAGTGACTGTTGTGACTCCTTCCAGTTGACGCAAATCATCTCATCATGATGACTGGTTTTGGCAAAGGGGTAGTACTCCGTATCTAATGAGATGAGCTCTTTATCCTGAAATACGCCATTTTCACGTAGATGATAGAGGTGCCCTGTTAGGCTGTTATTGTCCTGTTGCATGACCAGTACGGATTTTGGGCTCGCGAGCTTTTGCTCTGGATCGCTATCCATCAGTTCATTGAGCATCAGTTCAATGTGGCCAAATAGATCAAAATTAAGTGGGTTGTAATCGGCTAGGGATCGATCGAGAAATGCCGTGAGTTGGCTTAATTGACTGGTGACGGAGTCGAGGCGGTCTTGCATTTTTTTTGCGCGGGTAATATCGCGCCCAGCAATAAATATGCTGCCTTCATTGTCGCGGCGGATGACGAAATTAATCGCCTGTTCATTGTGGCGCACATCGACAGATAACCATAAATCATCTGAACTATCTTCGCGTAACCGTTTTAAAGCGTGTTCGGGAAGCATCTGCAGTGGATCTTCCGAAGGCATTTGATGATGTTGCATGAAAGCCTGCCCAGCCTGATTGATATACTCAACGCCAAGGTCCTGATCGAGGCGCATAATAATGTCAGGGTTCATCTCAGGAAACTTATTAAGTATAAGCTGCATACGCTGGCGAGAGGCGCGCAGACTAATGCTGGTGACGGCCCATGGGATTAAATAGGGAATGGCGATCTGGATTGCAAAATAGAGCGGTGCACTCTTCAGAAGGCTGAAGCGAACCATGAGGATCTCTGTCCCAGCCATCGCCCAGGTTGTGACCATCATAAATAGATTAATAAACGTGCCGACTAGAATTGCCGCGAGAGCAGGGCGTTCCAGTATTCGACGAATGAGATGTTCCATATCAACTTCAGGTGGCTATTTGAAAGGGTGATTGTGAATCAATCGCGCTTAAATGTCATAATTGAATTGAGGCGTTGTTGGGTGATAGGCTCGCTCTACTCTATGACTGCCGGTCTCTTCAATACGATGGTTCTTTCTAAACAATGTCCATGTGGTTCACAGAAGCTCTTTTCGGATTGTTGTGAGCCATTTATCGATGGGCTTGCAACACCACCAACAGCAGAGTCACTCATGCGTTCCCGCTATAGTGCCTTTGTGGTTCAAGAGAGTGAATATCTGCTTTCAAGCTGGCACCCGTCAACTCGGCCCACGGAAATAAATTTAGAGGATGATCCTATTGAGTGGATAGGGCTGGAGATAGAGACGAGTCGCGGAGAGGGATCTGACCAGCAAGGAGAGGTGACTTTTAAGGCTCGATTTAACCATCAAGGAGAGATCGGCGAATTATATGAAAAGAGTCGATTTGTTCACCAAGATGGTCGATGGTTTTATCTTGATGGAGAGCAGTTGTCTAACGAGAAGATTAAAAAGGTAGGACGAAACAGCCTCTGTCCATGCGGTAGCAGAAAAAAATATAAACGCTGCTGTGGAGGCTAAAGCTTTAGCCGATATGCGGCTCTCGCAATTATCTATTTTCCCTTTTATCTAACGTCCCCCAGATTGTCAGCATCAAATTTTCAGCAATAATTGGTTTTTCCACAACGGCATTCATACCGATTTCAAGGTAATGCGCACGCTCATCTTTCATTACACTTGCGGTGACACCAATGATGGGAATGGCATGGTACGGCGAGCTCTGATCAGAGCGAATAGCTTTAGTCGCCTCAACGCCATCCATAAGGGGCATATGAACATCCATTAAGATAATATCGAAGGTAGTGACCTTGAGTTTTTCAAGGGCATCAACACCATCTATTGCGAGTTCAACATGGTGGCCATTTTGTTTTAGCAGCATGCTAGCCGCGAGGCGGTTAATAGCATCATCATCCACTAAAAGAATATTGAGAGGCTGATTA
>JAOTST010000410.1 GCA_029864785.1 Chromatiales bacterium
CAGAAAATTAAAAGCCTTGCTGATCTGGAACGTGCCGTAGCCCAAGCCAACGCACAGGGAAAGACAGCAATGCTCGACTTCTATGCCGATTGGTGTGTCTCCTGCAAAGAGTTTGATAAATATACCTTTAGCGATCCGGGGGTTATTGCAACACTCAAAAACACCGTTACGTTACAGGCCGATGTGACCGCTAACGACGAAATTGATCAGGCTTTGTTGAAGAAATTTAAGATCATCGGCCCTCCCGCCATCCTCTTCTTTGGACTTGATGGTAAAGAGCATAAAAATTATCGAGTCGTCGGCTATATGGAGGCCAACGAGTTCTCTAAACAGGTCAATGGTGCATTTGCCCGCTAATCGTTGACAAAATCCGCCTAACTTCTGAAATAATCTGCAAATTTGTGGACAACATCCCATAATTGTGTCGCCAACTGCTGCGATCTAGACATTTTTCCTTTATTCGAGCATAATCCCACTATAGAAATGTAGAGATCTAGGGGAATTGTCGCCATTTGAATCGAAATGGTCGCTAATTTATGGTTTCTACTGAAAATAATGGGTTTACGGATAATTTCAAAACTGATGGCTAAAATTCTGCTTCTTAATGGCCCCAACCTCAATCTTCTCGGTCTGCGTGAGCCGGATCACTACGGTCAAGATAGTCTGGAGAGTATTGAACAGAGGCTTATTGAACAGGCTAAATCCGCGGGACATTCTCTAACGGCACTTCAAAGCAATGCTGAGCATGAGCTTGTTGAGCGCATCCATCAGGCTCATAGTGAGGGCGTGGATGGCATCATTATCAATCCCGCTGCATTCACCCATACCAGTGTTGCAATTAGAGATGCACTAAAAGGGGTCGATATCCCCTTTATTGAGATTCACCTCTCCAATGTTCACAACCGTGAAGCGTTCCGCAAACACTCCTATTTTTCAGACATCGCCAGCGGCGTAATCAGCGGCCTTGGCGCCCACGGTTACGAACTGGCACTGGCGGCAATTTTGCGCCAAATAGATAATAAGTAAAACAGAGTGGTTCTACTCAAATAGAGCCCAGCTAATTAAATTTGTGAGGTAAAAAATGGATATAAGAAAGGTTAAGAAACTGATCGAGCTGCTCGAAGAGTCGGGTATTGCAGAGATCGAGATTCACGAAGGTGAAGAGTCCGTTCGCATCAGTCGCATGACTCAACAGACCCAAATGGTCGCAGCACCTGCCACCGCCCCAGCTCCAATTGTCGCCGCCGCTCCCGTAATTGAAACGGCTGTCGCCGCAGACGATGGTATCCCCACAGGTCATCAGGTGACCTCACCGATAGTTGGAACCTTTTACGGCTCATCTTCACCCGGCTCCAAGCCATTTGTTGAAGTTGGCCAAAGCGTTGCTACAGGCGATACCCTTTGTATTATCGAGGCGATGAAAATTATGAATCCGATTGAGGCTGATAAGTCTGGCAAAATCAAAGCCATTCTTGTTGAAAATGGCGACCCTATCGAATTTGGTCAACCTCTGTTTGTGATCGAATAGTCGGCCGGAGCTGTAATCATGTTAGATAAGATCGTTATCGCTAATCGCGGTGAGATTGCTCTGCGAATCTTGCGCGCTTGCAAAGAGCTCGGCGTTAAAACCGTCGCCGTCCACTCCACTGCAGATCGGGATCTGAAGCACGTTCGTCTTGCCGATGAATCTGTCTGCATCGGTCCACCATCATCAACCGACAGTTATCTGAACGTCCCTGCACTGATCAGCGCCGCCGAGGTCACCGATGCGGTGGGCATTCATCCCGGCTACGGATTTCTTTCTGAAAATGCCGACTTTGCCGAACGCGTAGAACAGAGTGGCTTCGCCTTCATCGGCCCAAAAGCGGAGACCATCCGCATCATGGGCGATAAGGTCGCTGCCATTAAAGCGATGAAAAAAGCGGGAGTACCCTGTGTTCCCGGTTCCGATGGGCCTCTGGGAGAGGATGCCGATACCAATATGCGTATCGCCAAAGAGATCGGCTACCCCATTATCATCAAAGCGGCTGGTGGCGGCGGTGGACGCGGCATGCGTGTTGTTCATAGTGAGGCACACCTGCTCAGCTCCATCTCTCTGACCAAATCTGAGGCTGGCTCATTCTTTGGTAATGATGTCGTCTACAT
>JAOTST010000086.1 GCA_029864785.1 Chromatiales bacterium
AATGCCGGCGAACCACGCCTCATGAGTGATATAGGGAGCCGGCATATGTTTCTCAACCCGTAGCCTAAAGACCCTAAGAAGCTCATCACGCTCAATCGATGTGAGTCTGCTATCGAAATAGAATGAAGGGGTATCCGCGGGCAGATGAAGGGTGTGCAGCGTCAAGTAGGCCGCCTCATCAAAGGCATTATCGGATCCATGCCCAAAAAAGAGTTTTGCCTCACTAAAGCGACTCGCTCCCCAACGAATATAGTCCTTAATCGTAACCAGTGAATCTATCCCTATGAGATCGAGTACCATAATTAGGCCGGCTTCTTCGCATGTTTAGGACGGAATGCCTTTAGTACGCTCTCATCGGTTTCAAGATAGGGGCCATCAATCAAATCTACACAGTAGGGAACCGCTGGAAAAACGGCATCGAGGCAATCTTTGATCGCCGATGGCTTGCCCGGTAGATTAATGATAAGCGACTCACCACGAATACCTGCAATCTGGCGAGAGAGAATCGCCGTGGGGACAAACTTGAGCGAGACCGCTCGCATCTGTTCACCAAAACCATCCAGAATTTTGTCACAGACCGCCTCGGTCGCCTCAGGGGTAATATCACGCTTGGCAGGGCCAGTTCCCCCTGTTGTCACCACCAGGCAGCACTGCTCATCATCACAGAGTTGTTTGAGCGTCGCTTCAACTTGATCCTGCTCATCGGGGATCACTCGCGCTACAGCCTCCCATTCACTAGTAAGAATTTTACTGAGCTCCTCGCGGATTGCAGGCCCCCCAAGATCCTCATACTCACCTCGGCTGGCGCGGTCAGAAACGGTCACAATGCCGATACGGATAGGCTGCTGGCTCATAAAACCTCTGGTACTCAATAAGATGGGAAAAAGAGAGCCATTATACCCACTGAGACGGCCTCTTCCACCTTAGAGTTTATATGAAACTAGCCAAACAGAGTATTACTGGATACAGCGTCCAACAGATCCAACCTGACAGGTTCCGCCATCCGTCCAAAGGGCCTTTCCAAGCTTGACTCCCTCCAGATTAGCCCCCGTTAAATTGGCGCCCCGGAGATCTGCAGCGGAGAGATCCGCTCCTACAAAAGAGGCTCGACGAAGATCAGACTTACGTAGATTGGCGCCCCGCAAATCGGCACCATCAAAACGCACGGCTCGTAGCTTAGTTAAACTCAGATCGCCATAGGCAATATCCGCTTTCGAGAGATTAGTTGCCAAAAGTTGGGCTCCGCGCAGTTTGATATTTCGAAGCTTCGCACCTTGCAAATCTTTATTATCAAGTATTGCCCCTTCGAAGGAGCAGTTCGTCCAGTTTACGTTGGGAGCCGCAGGACTTTTACAGTCAATCGCGATCTGGATCTCGTTTTTTGGAATCAAAAATGCACCGCCGCCTACCACTACAATGAGTAAAAATAGAATGACATACCCGACAACTGGATTTTTTCTTTTCGCCCGACGTCTTCTTAATGCAATGTACTCATCGACAATAGGATCTTCCTCAGAGCTCTCAGTGATATTCTTTTCTCGCCACGCCAGAGTCGCTTCTAAATAGCTCTTGTCCTCATCACTAAGAATCCCTTTTAGACCCATAACTGATTTAGGATTGAGCATATTGACCTGCTTTAGCGGCTGCCAATTTTCCTCATCATTACTGACTTCATCATCATCACCGACTCTATTGAGAATGATGTAGTGGAGCATTTGAACAAGCGTAAGAGGGCCGTAGCTCTCCTCTTGAACTCGGCAATACCATAACTCTTGACTACTCATAACCCATCATTACCTTGTTGAATCCTCACCCTCTTTCTCAAGACGATGCATCATGGCGATTAAATCGGCCTCTCCACGAGTCACATTACAGATATCTGCCATCTCCTCTGCTGTTGCCCCCTTTTGAGCCAGCTTGAGTGCTTGATCAAACGCGGATTCATCTGCCGAGGCAACCTTAATCGTGGTTTGGCTCTGTTTTTGACTCAAAATTTTCTGTTCGCGACTAAGCTGGCTGGAGGTCCTTTCAATCCGACCTAACCGCTCACCAACATGAACCGCAGCACTACAAAGAGAGCGTAAATCACGCTGAAGTGTCTGAATTTGATCATTTTGACGGGCTATTTTCTGTTGCAAGCGATTAGCCAGCAGCCCAAAAAAGAGAGCAACCAACAACACGACAGCAATGACAACTCCCCCCAGTTCAATCATATGGCTACCATCTACACGAAAATATCGATCTGATGGTCATCATCAGGACTGGAAGGTTTTTTATCTTGTTTTGTGGTCTCATCTGAATCTCTTTTTTTATCTTTTTCCGGATGTTGTTGGGAATGAGGCGAATTATCCTCTGGCATGGTCTCATCTATCCGAGACCACGCTGGCTTTGTTGGTGAAATTTTCCCCAAATCCGCCATCCTATCTCCCCTCAGACCACCATAATTAACTATCCACGATATTCTTCCAAATCTAGCATCTTATCAAGATCAACCAGAATGAGAAGCTCTTCATCACGTTGGCTAACACCATGAATAAAGTTAGAGCTATCGTCATTGCCTACATTTGGAGCATAGTCAATTTCAGACTCTTTTAAGTTCACCACTTCTTCCACTTTGTCGACCATCATGCCAACCACCTGCCCATCCATATCCACTACAACAATACGTGTGGAGTCGGTGGGCTCACTCGCAGCAAGAGAGAGTCGACTGTGAGTATCGATAACCGTAACAATATTTCCGCGTAGATTGATAATCCCCAACACAAAATAGGGAGCACCGGGAACTGGGGAAATATTTGTATTTTTCAGAACCTCACGCACATGCGTTACGTTAACAGCGTATTTCTCATCAAGTAGATGAAAAGTTACCCACTCTGTTACAGATTCATTTGTCTGATCTTCTTCGTTTGCCATTATTCTAATTACCTAACGAAATATTTTTCATTCTAAACACCTAGATCCTCTAGTCCCATCCCTTTTTCCAGCATTTCAGCAAAAACAGGTGGATCGATCAAAGCACACATCTGTTCAAGAACTGTCCCAGCTAACCAGCGACGACTGGTTCGATTACTACGCCAACGCACCTGTTCGGGTGAAATGGTAATGACTTCTGCCACCTCATCACAAGCAAGCCCCCAAGAAGCATCCCCAATATAGACGATTCTGTTAAGACGTTCATTAACTTCTTCAGCCAGTTTACCCTGCCGATCTTCCGGCATGACAAAGCGCGCCGTATCAATAATCGCCACCTGCTTATCTCGATAATTGACCAGCCCAAGGTACCAGGGCGCATGTCCCGGCATCGGCGTGACTATCGCTTCATCCCACTCTTGAACCCCATTGAGTTCGGCGAGCGGAACTGCCAGTGACAATCCCGCAACCTTAAAGAGCATTACCTGAAAACTCTCCTCTTTCCATTTTGGTTCCGCAATCGCTTCTGGGGCTGCCTCTATTTCACCCACACGCTCATCAGGGATGACTACCGGCGCGACTACTGGCGGTGCAACAAGCGCCTCAGGAGTTGCCACAACTTTGACGAGCGGTTCGGTGACAACGGCTGTCTTATCTGCAACCAGAATATTCTCTTCTGTAAGGAGCGCGTTAAAATAGGCGCTTAAGGCCTCGCGCTCATCAACGATAAAATTCTGCTTATCCCGTTGGGTCACGCATCACCCCCATGCTCGCTAGCAGGTAGATCTTTCAGCAATAATTCCAGCAGACGGTTGTAGGCCAACACTCCCCGAGAGTGTGGGTTGAGATAAGAGAGCGGAGAGCCCAGACGGCTCGCTTCGCGAAATTGCGTATCAACCGGAATCATCCATTTCCAGACATAATCGGGATATTGCTCACGAATCGTCTTCAGACTCAGTACGGAAGCACGTGTACGCCGATCAAACATCGTCGGAATAATCATGTAGGAGAGTGACTCTTTACGGGCACTTAGGATCATTTTGAGAGTACGCAACATCCGTTCAAGCCCCTTTATCGCCAAAAATTCCGTCTGCACAGGAATCAATAGATTACGACTTGCCGCCAAGGCATTGACCATCAACACACCTAAAACCGGAGGGCAGTCAATCACGACATGATCGAACTCTGACTCACACAGTGACAAAGCCCGGCTCAACACTAAGCCCATCCCCTCCTGCGTACCCAGCTGTCGATCAAGGGTCGCCAATGCTGTTGAGGCAGGCATCAGAGAAAGGTTATCAAATTTTGTTGCTCGAATAACTTGAGCAGGGAACTGAGGCTGGTTGCCACCACTCTGAAAGAGTGTATAGACATTGTTATCACTTTCGTCCGGATCAAAGCCAAAATATGAGGTCATGGAACCATGTGGGTCAAGATCGATAAGTAGAGTGCGTAGCCCCTTTTGAGCCATCAACCCCCCGATCGTTACGGCCGTAGTCGTCTTGCCAACGCCACCTTTCTGATTTGCAACCGTCCACACTTGCATAATAGGCTACCGAATCTCGCTTTCACGTTGAGTATCGACAGCGTGTTTGGGATTTGGATCAGCCAAAACAATGATCGCCACGCGGCGATTTTCTGCACGTCCTTTACGGGTTCCATTGTCTGCAATCGGGCGGTGTTGACCATAACCAATCGCGGCCATTCTGTCTGGGGCGACCCCATCTTCCATAAAGAGGTGCACAACACTCGCTGCACGCGAAGCCGAAAGCTCCCAGTTAGAGGGATAGATAGGGCTTCGAATTGGTACGTTGTCGGTAAATCCCTCAACCTGAACATAGTTAGGCTGATTCTTCAAAATAGCCGCAATTTTATCAATGACTGGAAATGCCTCGGGTTCCACCTCTGCGCTACCACTGAGATAGAGTAGACTCGATTTAATCTCAATCTCTATCCATTTATCATTTCGAGTCACCTTAATCAGCTCATCGTCGATCCACCCTTTCATTTTATCTTCAACCATGCCGGCAAGCACCTCAAGCTTCTTCTTTTCGGCTTTGGAAAATGGCATATCGATAATGCTATCGGCACTAATTTTTTGATCATCAATGCTGGTTGGTTTACCAATTTTTCCACTTTGCGCAGCGGTTTTAAGTGCCTCAGGAGATTTTGGGGCATTATCAAAAACATTGGTTAAGGTATCCGAGAGTACCCGATATTTCCCCTCATTCACCGATGATATCGAATACATCACCACGAAAAAAGCGAACAATAAGGTAATAAAATCGGCATAGGAGATAAGCCAACGCTCCAGGTTTTCCTCTTCTCTATGCTTCTTTTTACGTGCCATTGGAGTTACCCCGTTCTAGCCAACATACGCAAGAAGTTTATGTTCAATATTTCTGGGGTTATCACCCTCGGCGATAGAGATAATCCCTTCGATCAGCATGTATCGCAACTGTGTTTGAGCCTCGATCACATTCTTCATTTTGTTCCCCATCGGAATCAACATCAGGTTCGCCAAACCAACACCATAGACAGTCGCTACAAATGCAACAGCAATACCGTGCCCTAATTTGCTTGGATCGGCCAGATTTTCCATGACTTGAATGAGTCCTAAAACCGCACCAATAATACCGACGGTAGGAGTATAACCACCTGCACTCTCATATAACTTAGATGCCGCCAGATAAAAACTCTCTTTGGTATCAACCTCAACCTCAAGTATGTTTCTCATCATCTCGGGTTCGGTACCATCCACTAGCAGCATAAGTCCTCGGCGTGCGAATTCATCCTCTTCCGTATCAGCGATAGACTCCAATCCCAATAAACCCTCTCGACGAGCCACATTACTCCAGCTAACAATCTTCTCAATAATCTCTTCACCACTGTCTACAGGCGGTATAAAGATCCACTTTATTTGGCGCAGAGCCTGAACAAATAGAGTCATGGGGAACTGCAACATGATGGCACCGAGCGTGCCACCAGCAACAATCAAGATTGCAGGGCCATTCATCAGTGAGGTGATGTGTCCCCCTTCAAGGAACTGCCCCAAAATAATGGCGCCAACACCGACAATCAGTCCAAAAATACTCAAGATATCCATGCTTATACCCTAGCCAACTGTCCGCCGATTTCGCCCAGCGGCAAAACCAATTCACTAACACCCGCTTCAGCCACCGCCGCAGGCATCCCATAGACGGTACTGGTGGCCTGATCCTGACTCCAGATCAAAGAGCCGGTCTGTTTTAAAACTTTAGCCCCCTCGCAGCCATCAGCTCCCATACCCGTCAAGATAATCGATAACGTTGACCCCCCAAAAACCTTCGCAACTGAACGCAAGGTCAAATCAACCGATGGCTTATAGGTTAACAGATTATTCTCAAAGATCTTCACTTGGGCTCTGGAACCCCTTTTGGTCAACTCCATCTGCATGCCGCCTGGGGCTAATAGTGCCAATCCAGGCTTGATTTCATCACCATCTTTGGCCTCTCGTACCTGAATATTACAGAGCTGATCGAGTCGCTCTGCAAAAGATGGTGTAAAACTCCCTGGCATATGCTGTATCAACATAATCGGGTAGGGAAAGTTAGCCGGGAGTTTGGTAAGCACCTCTTGCAGCGCCACGGGACCACCGGTGGAAGAGCCTATCGCAATCAAATCAATCTTCGCTAATTTTCTTGCCCTGCGCGTAGAGACTGGTGCAGAAGAACGTCCTGTGGCGGGTATCGCCGCTCTTGGCAACCCTGAGGCCATGGGGCTTCGAATAGGAACCCTATTTCCCAGCGCAAAGACCCGCTCACATAGAACCCTATTTGCCTTCTCACGGTTTTT
>JAOTST010000411.1 GCA_029864785.1 Chromatiales bacterium
CTACCTTGATCAAGGCTGCTCACCGGGTGGTGCACAACGCAATTTTGATAGTTATGGTGACAAGATTGGTGAGCTTACCGAACGGCAACGGCAACTGCTGTGCGATCCACAGACCTCTGGTGGACTGCTGGTCGCCGTCACCTCTGAAACAGAGTCCGAATTTCTGAAGATGGCCCGTGACAACGGCTTTAATCTCGAAGCTATCGGTGAGCTGACGAACCACCGTGTTGGTGCTCCGCTGGTTGAGGTTCACTAAAAATAATCGATATGGAATTTAGCGACCTACCTGAGATCGACGACTTTCGTTCGCTCATTGTCAACGATACCCCACTACTCGACGTACGCGCGCCGGTCGAGTTTGCCCAAGGCACTCTGCCTACTGCCGAAAATCAACCCTTTATCAACGATGAAGAGCGTCATGAGATCGGTCTACGTTATGCCGAACTGGGGCAGGATGCAGCCATCGATTTGGGACATGAACTGGTCAAGGGGGAACTCAAGGATCAGCGGGTTGCCAAGTGGCGACAATTTGCCGAAACACATCCTGAAGGGATCCTCTTCTGCTGGCGTGGCGGCATGCGCTCCAAATTTTCTCAACAGTGGCTCTTCGATGCCACCGGGATCCGCTACCCTCGTATAAAGGGTGGATATAAGGCTCTACGCCGTTTTCTGCTTGAAGAGATTGAGCTTATTTCTCCCAAACTAAAACTGTTTGTAGTGGGTGGAAGAACCGGCGTTGGCAAGACCATCTTTCTCAACAACACCCAAAACAGTATCGATCTAGAGGGAATGGCGAACCATCGTGGATCCGCCTTTGGTGTTCACCCTACCCCACAACCCGCCCAGGCCGATTTTGATAATCGTGTTGCTACAGAACTGATTAAACATCATGCCTCCAATGCGCCCTATCTATTAGTCGAAGATGAGGGAAGAAACATCGGTGGGCGACACGTTCCGGTAGCCCTCCACAATGAGATGATCAATGCGCCACGACTGATGCTCGATATCTCGGTTGAGGAGCGCATCAACATTACCCATCAGGAGTATATCCATGAGGCACTTGCCGAATATTGTGAAGCGGTAGGTGATGAAAATGGATTTGATGCATGGGCCGAATATCTGCTCGGCAGTCTCGATAAGATCCGCAAGCGTCTCGGCGGACAACGCCATCAAGAGCTCCGCACCATTATGGAAAAGGCGATTGATGAACAACGCAATAACGGAGATAGCGCGCTGCATCGTGACTGGATAAAATCGCTGTTAGTCGACTACTACGATCCTATGTATGACTATCAGCTCAGTCAAAAAGAGAAGACGATTATCTTCACAGGTTCCCCCATTGAGATTCAGCAATATTTAGATAGCCTCTAACGTTTCAATCGCCTCTGCTGCAATCTCCCGCACCTCTGAGTTTTCATCCTGTAAAAGCTTGTTAAGTGGAGCAATCGCTTCCCTGGAACCCGTCAATTCCAGCAGGTGTGCAATGTCTACCCTGATTCGATAATCAGCATGAGTTAATTGCCCACTTAAATCCGGGATCAATTTCTGTAGTTGTACTTTTCCCACAACTCCCTCAAAAAGAGCCACAACTCCAATACGAACCTGTAGAGGCAGTTCATCACGCATAATAAGAGTCAGAAGCGATGCAAGCGTTTCAGGATTTTTCTGCAACATCGACTCAGCGGTCGCCAGCTCTCCATCAGTCAACAGTTTCTCATAATAGTCGACCAGCGCCTCGGGATCGGAGATCCTCACGACCCACTTCCGTAGCTCCTTCAAGCTCTGCTCACCGGTAAATGTTAGCGCACCCATTTCGAGAAGAGGGACACTGCGAATTCCCCGCTCTTCAGCAAGATCTGGCTGTTGTGTAATATCGATAACATCGAGGTTATCGACAGTCCCCTCTTGAATAAGTTGCTGTAGCACTGCTTTTACTCCGCTACAGTGAGGACAACCGGGAGCAGTAAAGAGCGTTGCAGTAATGGGCACCCTTAAGAGAGCCCACGCATGAGCCGATTCACATCTTCCTCAGCCTCTTCAATAAGTTGAATGCTGGCATCGGGACCGAGCTTGCTGATACTCATTTTTTGATAGGAAGGCATCGAACTCAGTCGCTCAATAAATTTGTCCTGATCCA
>JAOTST010000087.1 GCA_029864785.1 Chromatiales bacterium
TGGCCATAACAGCCGTAGTGCACTCATTCTATTTTCAAACTGTATGGTCTAATTTAAGAGTAGGAGTAAACGTACACAAATTGGACAACGATTTCACCCTATTTCGCTTGTGAGTTGGATAAACAGAATAGGGATGACTTCAATGAGTCAGAGAGGGTAGAATCCTTAGGTTGAAGCGCCATTCGGTTGATCGGGTCGGCAGAATAAAGAGTTTTATTACAGAGGATTTAACATGCAAAAAATAACAAAAAGGGTACTGGTAGCAGTGGTTGGTATGGCTATCGCCACCCTCGTAGGGTGTGGCAGTAAGGAGACAGAAAGCATCAAAATTGCGCTGGTAGGTCCTACCACCGGCCCGGTTGCTCAGTATGGTGATATGCAGATGATGGGCGCCAAAATGGCTATTCAGCAGATCAATGCAGCGGGCGGTGTGAATGGTCAAAAACTTGAAGCGGTTGTCATGGATGATGTCTGTGAGCCAAAACAGGCCGTTGCAGCGGCCAATAAGGTGGTCAATCAGGGTATCAAGTATGTAGTTGGTCATCTCTGTTCCGGTTCTACTCAACCCGCATCAGATATCTATGAAGATGAGGGAATTTTGATGATTACCCCCGCATCGACTAGCCCAGCGATTACCGAGCGTGGCTTTAAGATGATCTTCCGTACAATCGGGCTTGATAGCCAACAGGGCCCTGTTGCTGGCCGTTATATCGCCAACGAGATGAAGCCAGCAAGATTGGCAATTATCCATGACAAGCAGCAGTACGGTCAGGGTATCGCTGGTGAGGTGAAGAAGACCGTTGAGTCGATGGGCGTTAATGTTGTGTTGTTTGAAGGGGTCAATAAAGACCAGAAGGACTTCTCTGCACTCATCACCAAGATGAAATCGAAAGATGTCGATTTTGTCTATTATGGTGGCTACCATCCAGAGCTGGGTCTGATTTTACGTCAGTCACGTGAGCAAGGTTTTACCTCTCGCTTCATGGGACCTGAAGGTGTTGGTAACAAAGATATCAGCACTATTGCGGGCAAAGCATCAGAAGGGCTGCTGGTTACCCTGCCATCAGATTTCTCTGCGGTTCCTGCCAATGCGGGTCTGGTTGCGGCATTTAAGGCGAAAGGGGAAGATTCATCGGGTCCTTTTGTAATGCCAGGTTATGCAGCAGTGCAGATTATTGCTGACTCTATCAAGGGGAGTGGCTCAGAGGATCCCAAGAAGCTTGCAGAGTATATGCGTAACAATAGCTTTGACACACCTATCGGCAAGGTTGCCTATAAAGCCAATGGCGACTTGAAGGAGTTCCAGTTTGTTATCTTTAACTGGCACGCCGATGCGACAAAGACTGCTGTAACAGATTAAATTCGTTACGACTGTTAGAATAGAGACTCCGTTAACTTTATAGGTTAACGGGGTTTTTTTACGAGTATTTACAAAAGAACAAGCTCCTTTTTTTGTAAGCACTTCACACACAATTAAACTATGTCCGACGTATTTCTTCAGTTTACCCAACAGCTTATCAACGGTCTTACACTGGGCAGTATCTATGCCCTGATCGCCATCGGTTACACGATGGTCTACGGCATCATCGGCATGATCAATTTTGCTCATGGTGAGATCTATATGATCGGTGCCTACATCTCGGTGATCGTTATCGCCGCGCTGGGACTTATCGGTATCACCACCCTGCCACTAGTATTGATGATCACCCTGTTGGCAACAATCCTCGTCACCAGCGCCTATGGCTGGACGGTGGAGCGCATCGCCTATCGACCTCTGCGTGGTGGTAATCGATTGGTACCACTCATCTCGGCGATTGGGATGTCGATCTTTTTGCAAAATTATATTCAACTTTCACAGGGCGCACGTGACGTGGCGACGCAGCCGCTTATCTCTGGCGGTTGGCAGTTTGGAGATGCTGATGGCTTCCAGATCTACCTCTCCTATATGCAGGTGATTATTGCGGTAGTGACGGTCATATTCATGACCCTGTTGACTCTTTTTATTCACAAGACTCGTATGGGGCGCGCATCACGTGCCGTCTCTGAAGACCGTAAAATGGCTAATCTGTTGGGCATTAATACCGATCAGGTGATTTCAATGACCTTTGTGATTGGCGCTGCGCTGGCGGCGGTGGCGGGGTTATTGGTCGGAATGTATTACGGCGTAGTGAATGCTTACATCGGTTTTCTTGCAGGCCTTAAGGCATTTACTGCGGCGGTATTGGGTGGAATTGGCTCCATTCCTGGTGCCATGCTGGGTGGTTTGCTACTGGGTATTACCGAGAGCTTTACCTCGGCCTATCTCTCTACCGAATATAAGGATGTCGTTGCCTTTGGGCTGCTGGTACTGGTGCTATTGGTACGACCCACGGGGCTATTGGGCAAGCCCGATATCGAGAAGGTGTAACAATGAACTTTCTTCGAGTAAAACTGGTCGATGCCACTCTTGCCGCACTGCTAACGGCGCTGCTCTCTATTCCGATTCTCGGTACCCACATCATCTCAGAGCCGGGATATATTGGTCTTGAGTGGGATGGTTGGAAGGTCTTTATCGCCGTTGCACTGGTCTTTTCGGTACGGCTATTTCAAGAGCAGTTGCGTCCATTGGCGCGGGTTACACACCTTATGCCGGATATGGCTCCAGCTCTGCGTTTTACCCAAAATCGGCGACTGGTGATGATGTTGCTACTCTTTGTGGCACTCATTTGGCCCTTCTTCTCATCACGGGGTAATGTTGATATTGCTACCCTTGCTCTCATCTATATCATGATGGGATTGGGACTCAATATTGTGGTCGGCTTTGCCGGTCTGCTTGATCTCGGCTATGTCGCCTTCTATGCGGTGGGAGCCTACAGTTACGCCTTGTTATCACAATATTTTGGTGTCTCATTCTGGCTGGCACTGCCACTGTCGGGGCTGTTTGCAGCCTCCTTCGGTTTTATTCTGGGCTTTCCTGTACTGCGGTTACGGGGGGATTATCTGGCGATTGTCACTCTCGGTTTTGGCGAGATTATCCGCTTGGTTCTCAATAACTGGGATAGCCTTACCGGTGGTCCAGATGGCATTGGCAGCATTGCCAAGCCAACCCTGTTTGGTCTGGAATTTTCGCGTCAAGCGGGAGCAGGTGGAATACCATTCCATGAGTTTATGGGCATTGAATATAGCGGTATGTATAAGGTGATTTTCCTCTATCTACTGGCACTGGCACTGGTTGTTTTTGCCCTGTTCGTGATCAATCGGCTGATTCGTATGCCAGTGGGGCGCGCCTGGGAGGCCTTACGTGAGGATGAGATCGCCTGCCGCTCACTGGGTCTCAATCCTACCAATATTAAGCTCTCGGCCTTTACCCTTGGGGCGACCTTTGCTGGATTTGCCGGCTGTTTCTTTGCGGCACGTCAGGGTTTTATCAATCCGGAGTCGTTCACCTTTATCGAGTCGGCCATTGTATTGGCGATTGTGGTGCTTGGGGGTATGGGCTCACAGGTGGGGGTGATTTTGGCGGCAATAGCGATGACTGTATTGCCAGAGATTGCGCGTGAGTTTGACCAGTTTCGTATGCTCATCTTCGGAGGGGTGATGGTGCTGATGATGATCTGGCGCCCCGAGGGACTGCTCCCAACCAAGCGTCCGGTGATGGAGATGCCCCATGGATAAACTGCTGGAGGTAAGCGATCTGTCCATGCAGTTTGGTGGTCTACGTGCGGTCGATCAAGTTGCCTTTGAGGTCGGTTCGAAACAGATTGTAGCGGTCATTGGTCCCAACGGTGCAGGTAAGACGACACTCTTTAACTGTATTAGCGGGTTTTACAGCCCTACGGGTGGTCGCGTGGAGATGGCAGGGGAGGAGATCACTGGCAGACCCAGTCATAAGATCGCACGTAAGGGGCTGGTGCGCACCTTTCAAAATATTCGTCTCTTCAAATCGATGACGGTGATTGAGAATCTGATGGTGGCGCAGCATACACGGGTCAACAGCAGACTGCTCTCTGGACTGTTTAAGAGTCGCAACTATCGTCGGCGTGAGCAGGAGGCACTGGAGCGGGCACACTATTGGCTGGAGCGGGTTGGTTTGCTGGAGTTTGCCAATCGAGAGGCAGGTAATCTTGCCTACGGACAGCAGCGTCGTCTGGAGATTGCGCGATGTATGGTACTTGAGCCGAAGCTGCTGTTGCTCGATGAACCTGCGGCAGGACTCAATCCGAAAGAGACCTCCGAACTGGATCAGCTAATTTTGGGACTGCGTGAAGAGAATAACCTCTCTATTTTGCTGATTGAACACGATATGAAACTGGTGATGGGGATCTCTGATCATATTGTTGTTCTCGATCAAGGGATGCCAATCGCAGCAGGCACCCCCGATGAGATTCGAAGCAATGAACGGGTGATCAAAGCCTATCTGGGGGAGTCGTAATGAGTGGTTCAGAATTCATACTGCGACTTGATGGGGTGCATAGCCACTATGGCATGATAGAAGCACTCAAGGGCGCCTCGCTGGAGGTCAATCGGGGTGAGATCGTCTCACTGATTGGAGCCAATGGCGCGGGCAAGAGTACTCTGCTGATGACCACGTGTGGTGATCCGCAGGCATCGAAAGGAGCTATTCACTACGAGGGGAGGGATATCACTTCAGAACCCTCGCATATGATCATGCGTTCAGGGATCAGTGTGGTGCCAGAGGGACGACGTATCTTCTCGGCACTGACCGTGGTCGAAAATCTACAAATGGGGGCTTTCTTCGCCGATCGTGAACAAATTGAGCATGATCTTGCACATATCTACACTCTATTCCCTCGTCTCAAAGAGCGCCAGAGCCAACAAGGCGGCACCCTCTCCGGTGGTGAGCAGCAGATGCTGGCGATTGGACGGGCACTGATGGCGCGACCCAAACTGTTGCTACTCGATGAGCCATCACTTGGCCTAGCACCGTTGGTGATCGCGCAGATTTTCGAGATCATCCAGGCGATTAGGGATGAGGGTGTGACGATCTTTCTAGTGGAGCAGAATGCTCACCGTGCACTGCAGATCTCCGACAGAGGTTATGTGCTTGAGAATGGTGAAATTGTGTTGCAGGGAAAGGGGAGTGAATTGCTCACCAATGATGAGGTGAAGCGAGCCTACCTGGGCGGTTAGTTATCTTGCTCCGCTGTATTGTGTATCATCTTGATATAGCCCAATGTCGTAACGAATTGCAGATAAAAATATTAGTGCCTTATTACGAAATGAAAGAAAATCCCAATTTCACGGTATGTTAAATCAATTCCACACTATTGATAGTAGTGTGGAATTGGATAATTATTTAATTAGTCACGACACTTTCCTGACCTGCCGCGCCCGTTATCCTGACAATCTTCTTCATAGCGTTCTCGCTTTTTATTCTGGCGACCCTGTTTGCGCTCTTTTTTGTCGTTGCTGTTCTCTCGCCTATTGGAATAGCGCTCCCGCTCGGTCTCTCTTTCAAGCTCTTGCCTGGGGTCTCTTCTATTGTTGCGATCATCCCTTTGATTCATTTGACGATGGTTAACCTTTGGCCGTCGTTTAATCAGCCGAGATGGCACGTCACGCTCACGAATCTGTTGCCAATTACCACGCGGCTCATCGGCACGCTCCCAGTTGTTAAGCCGAGTTGACCAGCGAAAATAGTAGTTGTTGTCGTAGTAGGTGTCAGGGCTTTCGAGGAAGATATAGAGACCGAGATTATCGTCCCAGCGATGTTGACGGGTATGTTTTTTGTAGTAGCCATACGCGGGAGCATGCTTTGCAGGGCCGTGTTTGTGGTGACGCTTTTTTATCAATTTTGAAGGGACTCTACGCTCTTCAATACGATGCCATCGTCCATTGGGTTCATCAGCACGTTCCCAGTCGTTGAGTTCGATGGACCAACGGAAGTAGTAGTTGTTATCGTAGTAGGTGTCGGGGCTTTCGAGGAAGATATAGAGACCGAGATCGTCATCCCAGCGATGTTGACGGGGGTGCTTTTTGTAGTAGCCATACGCGGGTCCAGGGGTGTGGATGTATCCCGGTGATTTGATGGTCATGCGGGTAACTTGACAACCAAATAGGGTAGCGGTTGCCGTTACTAGCAAAATAATTTTTAGCGCTCTCATATATCCTTCTCTTATCGTGAGTTCTCTTCCATCAAATATTACCAGATGGAGAATCAATTTTCGTGATCATGTGCACATCATCTGTCACTGAGAAGAGGCGCTGTATTTAATTTAGCCGTTGTTGAAGAGGGACTACCCCTCTTCAAAAAATTCGGCAGAGTGTTTTACATCATGAGCCATTTTTTCCAGTTTTCGGCCTATCGTTTCCATATAGTCGACCAATGTGGCATCGATTCCGGCCTCAATAAGCAGGGAGAGCTCGTCGTAATGTTTTTCATCAAGGGTATCGCCGGCATCTTCGATCAGTTCACGAAAACGGTTGGCAATCTCTTGGGCATGTTGGGAGCGATGCATTACTTTTTCTCCTCAGTGTGGATAGGTGCCTTTTCCAGATTGTGTTCGCCTTTTTCGTAGATATTGGCAGCAGAGCCAACGATGAGTTCATCAGGCGGGGTGGCGATCTTGGTATTTTTATTGGGGTAATCGAGATTGTGTAGGATGAAGCGCATGGCGTTGATGCGGGCGCGCTTTTTACAATCTGATTTAACGACCGTCCACGGGGCATCGGCGGTATCGGTGTAGAAGAACATCGCCTCTTTGGCCTCGGTATAGTCACCCCATTTATCGAGTGATGCGAGG
>JAOTST010000412.1 GCA_029864785.1 Chromatiales bacterium
TGCAAAACCCGCTGCATTTCTGTGCCCTCCACCACCAAATTCAGCGGCTATTTGAGAAACGTCTATACCATTATCCCCATCAGATCGCAGTGACCAGGAGCGTTTCTCTTCATTATCCTGAAAACCTGCAGCAAAAGGGTATCCTACAGAAAGTTCACCCACCAATTCGCTGATAATTTCACTGGGGCCGTTAACAATAGGCACGGTGTAACCTGCTATTTCGGCCATTATTGCACGCTTTTTATGACGCTCGATCATCTGGCGTCGAAAACGGTTAATTGCACTCCCTTCACGCCCCAAGTGATCATAGGCTTCACCATCGTTACACCATTGATGCCACTGCTTTAAATCAAACTTATAAGACATCAAGGCGGCCGTCCTATCGGCACTCCCCTCCCGTTCAAATTTCCAGATATCCCTGTCCTCAACATCAAGCAATAAATCTGGAATACTTTTCTCAGGATGAAAATATTCCCATGCCAGCACCGCCCCTGACCGTTCCATGGTGAAATCTAACGTAAGATTCTTGATCTCGTCATCCAGCCCCTGCATATCCTTAAAGGCTGATATGTGGTGATCAATCACAATCACCGACTCTGCATGTTCACAAAGCTCTTCCATTACGTTACGACGATAGGAAAAATCGAGAATATAGACCTTACGCCCATCACACTCGGGCAATCCTTTGCCATGGCTTGCGGGATGCAGTTCGCAATTCCCCTCACCAAAATGAAGCCAGGCAGCATAAGCTGCACCAAAACCGTCCAGACAATGGGCATGAAATATAATCAGGGGATTCACAGTTTTAACATCTCTTTAATACGTTTTTCGGTCAATGCACCGAGATGCACTTTGTTAATAACTCCGTTATCGAGCAGTACAAAGGCAGGGGCACCACGAGCACCCATCTCCGTTGCTAATTCTCCATATTCCAAGGCATCAAGCTTAACAATAGCCCCCGTCTCTGTAGAAATCTGTTCGATCATTGGTGCCATAGTCTGACACGGGCCGCAGAAGCCACTGGTAAAGTAGATAATCAACCGCTCCATTTTCTGCTGTTCAGTCGTGGCAACATCACCCAGTGATGATATTTTTTTTCCTCGAACAAGACGTGTTGAAAGGCGCATATAAATCTGCATCAATGTCATAAACCCGATAATAATCAACGGGATGTATTTTGTGTAATCTTCTTCCATAGTGCTCTCTTAATTCAAATTAAGCGGTTGCAAAGGCCTTAAAGCGAGCCGCATTCAGCAATGATTGGGTGTAGGGGTGCTGAGGATTGTCAAAAAGCTGTAGCGTCTCCCCCTGCTCGACAATATTACCATGATGCATCACCACCACTCTATGGGAGACAGAACGAATCACATTAAGATCGTGCGAGATAAAGAGATAGCTCATATTGTGTTTGAGCTGTAACTCTCTGAGTAGTTCCAGTACCTGTTTCTGAATGGAGATATCGAGCGCACTGGTCGGCTCATCAAGCAAAATCAATTTCGGTTCAAGAATCACCACGCGAGCAATCGCAATACGTTGACGTTGCCCCCCTGAAAATTCATGGGGATAACGATAGAGCACACTCTCATCCAGACCAACCTCTTTAACGACCCGAACAATACGTGCTCTTTTCTGTTCACGTGAGAGTTCTGGGTAGTGGAGTGATAGCCCCTCGCCAATAATCTGCTCAATCGTCATCCTTGGTGAGAGCGACGAGAATGGGTCTTGAAAGACCACCTGGAAGTTGCGCCGCAATTTTCGTAGTTCTCGCTCCGGCATCTGGTCGATACGGATACCATCGAAGGTGATTGCCCCCTGACTTTGTTGCAGCAACAATAGGCTCATACCAAGGGTTGTCTTACCTGAGCCCGATTCACCAACAATCCCAAGGGTCTCGCCCGAATAGAGTTCGACGTCGACATCGTTGACAGCACACACAGCATCGACCTGTCGCCGTAACAGACCGGCACGAATCGGGAAGTGGCAACGCACAGCCTCACCGATGACGAGTGGCTCGATATGATCAGTTTTGTTATCGAGCCCCTCAAAACGCTCCGGCTCACTGGCGATCAACTTCTGGGTATAGGGGTGCTGTGGATTGCTAAATATCGTCTCTTGTTCACCCTCCTCAACAATC
>JAOTST010000413.1 GCA_029864785.1 Chromatiales bacterium
GGTGAAACTACAGCGTTTCCCCATCGGTATCTCGGCCAAGATCACCATCGCAATGCTTGCGGTTCTATTACCTCTGGTTATAGCATTGGGCGTTGTAGGCAATATTTCGCCCCTTGTCCTGGGTGTGGCCTTGATTGCATCGGTCGCTGCATCTTATGGGATTGCGCGTCTGGTCATGCGCCCCCTGATAAAAATATCTGAGGCGTCAAAGACAGTGGTCTCTAATCCTCTCGCTCAATATCTCTATACAGGTCTTCATGATGAAGTGGGGCAGCTCGATTACGCCCTTCAGTTCACTCAGTCAAAACTGAGAACAGCGATAGGCCGCGTGAGTGAATCTTCAGAAGTTCTGGAGCAGTCTGCCAAGGAGGTTGCCAATGGTAGTATCGATCTCTCATCACGCACTGAGGAGCAGGCCTCTTCACTGGAGGAGACTGCTGCGAGTATGGAACAGCTTACCGCGACGGTGAAGCAAAATGCCGATAATTCACTTGCGGCGAATCAGTTGGTTAATGCGAATAAGGAGCTTGCCGAAGATGGGGGTGTTGTTGTCACTAACGCCATCTCGGCAATGGGAGAGATCAGTGAATCGAGCAGACGTATTGCAGATATCATTACCGTTATCGATGGCATCGCTTTTCAGACTAATCTATTGGCGCTTAATGCCGCCGTTGAAGCGGCGCGAGCCGGTGATCAGGGGCGTGGTTTTGCGGTAGTTGCCGGTGAGGTAAGAACGCTTGCAGGACGCAGTGCTGAGGCTGCAAAAGAGATTAAGACCTTAATTGATGAGTCGGTCAGCAAAGTCGATCAGGGCTCAAGTCTGGTTAATCAATCGGGCGAAACGCTTAATGAGATCGTCAATGGGGTGAATAAGGTCTCAGATCTGATGTCCGAAATAGCGTCAGCCAGTAAAGAACAGGCACAGGGTATTGAGCAGGTGAATCAGGCCATATCGCAGATGGATGAGATCACTCAACATAACGCGGCTATGGTTGAAGAGACCGCCGCCGCCAGTGAACAGATGGTTGATAAAGTACAGCTTCTCAGTGGGCTCTCTCATCAATTCAAGATGGATGATAACTAAAGATCAATCATAGATAATAACTTCTCCTATAATCTGAGATACTTTGATCACTCGGCCATTCGAGTGAGCGGTGTCTTTTGATTAGGGAGAGTGATACAGATGAGCGATGCAAACTGGGGGGCTTCGTGGCTTAACTATCTGGCTCGGATCAATTCCTCTATCTGCCATCGATACCATCGCCTGAAAGGGACGCTTCATACACTACCTCCGCACGGTGCAGCAGTCGTTGTATCTAACCATTTTTCTGGATTGGATCCCTTTCTATTGATCGCCGCATCGCACCGGCCCCTGCGTTTTTTGATGGCCATCGAAGAGTACAATCGATTTGGTCTCAAGTGGTTGTTTAAAGCGGTAGGCTGTATTCCGGTTGATCGTCATGGAAGACCGGAGAGAGCCTTTAGAGAGGCGCGCAGAGTACTTGAACGCGGCGAGGTGATCGCCATCTTCCCTCATGGTGGAATGCGCCTCGATAGTGAACATAAGCGTAAATTAAAACCCGGTGCGGTACGACTGGCGCAGATGGTTGATTGCCCCATCGTGCCGGTGCGGCTGGATGGGATCTCCGTTGAAGGAACCATCGTTCGGGCGCTATTGAAGCGTGGTCGTACGACGCTGAAGTCCTATGAGGCGATGAGTGCTCATGAACGGGAGATTGCCGATTGTAATCGCGAGATAGCCAGCTATATTGAAAGGATTATATAACCCACACTGCTTGTGCTTGATTTTAATCTGTTTATACCCAATTTAACTCGTAACGATTAGATTTTCCGATGAGGATATTGTCATGCGAATGGACAAACTGACCACAAAATTTCAAACCGCTCTTGCCGATGCCCAGAGCCTTGCGGTAGGGCGCGACCATCAATTTATTGAGCCACTACATGTTCTGACGGCGCTGCTCGATCAGGAGGGGAGTGCGGTACGCCACCTGTTGGTGACGGCGGGTGTCAACGTGAGTTCACTACGTTCACGACTCGATGATGGATTGGATGGTCTTGCCACCGTCTCCGGTGATTCGGGTGAGGTGCATGTCTCCAACGAGACGAT
>JAOTST010000088.1 GCA_029864785.1 Chromatiales bacterium
TACCATAAATTCATCGGCACCATCGGGTGGAAATAGTTGAAATGGCATCGTCTTTGCCAGCATCATAGAAAAAACCAACACAGCTACAGAGAGTGCCACGGTGATCCAGCGGAACCTGACCGCTGCAGTTAGAACTTTGTTATAGACGTTATCAAGAGCAATGAGCCAAGCACGTTCTTTAGGGTGTTTATTGGGGTTGGTAAAGTGCGCAACATGGCTGGGAAGAATAAAAAATGATTCAAGCCATGAAAGTGTGAGCATTACAATGACCACAATCGGAATGGCGATAACAAATTTTCCGATAATTCCCGACATAAACATCATGGGTACGAAGGCGGCGATGGTTGTCAAAATGGATGCAGTAACAGGGCCGATAAGCTCAATCGCTCCATGCACTGCTGCCGCCTTGGGTTCCATCCCCTTCTCCATATGAAAGGTGATGTTCTCACCGATCAAAATAGCATCATCGACCAACATACCCAGCACCATAATAAAGCCCATCATCGAGATAAGGTTTAGGCTGATTCCTGCCATATAGAGCATGAACAGCCCTGTCATAAATATGATAGGGAGACCAATGGTTGCCATCATTGCAACTGAAAATCTTAGGAAGAAGATGAGAGAGATGAATACCAGTAGAAGACCGACTTTACCATTACTGGTCAATACACCTAGACGCATCCGGGTGAATTTAGAGAAGTCTTGAAAGGTGCTAATGGTGACGTTTTCACCATATTGTTCAGGAATGGTGTCAATATAATTATGAATCTGGTCAACGGTATTAATAATGTCGGCATCTGATTTTTTGAGTATCAGCATAGAGATTCCTGGTTTACCACCCACATCATAAGTGAGTCGCGGCACGGCAAGTGACTCAACGACATTAGCAATATCCTTGACCATTAGAGTATTGCCACTTCCGCTGGTGCGCAGGACAAGATTACCCACCTCTTTGGCGGATAGCAGCTCTCCAGCGATACGCACAACTTTCTGACCATCTTCGGTTGTAATATCACCTCCCGGTGCATTGATGCTCCAACCACGGACAGCATTTTGAATATCAATGATAGATACGTGCTCACGGTTCAGTTTTTTAGGGTCAACGACAATTCGGATCTCGGCCTTGCGATCGCCAAGAATAGTGACCTGAGCGACCCCCTTAACGGCGAGCAGATCATCCTTAATATCTTTGCTCAATCGTTTGAGTTCTAAATCAGAGAGGGGGGCTGAAAGTGCCAGACGGAGGATTGGAATAATTGAGCCTTCGATCTCGAAGACGTAGGGATCCCATGGTAACTCGCTAGGAAGTTTTGCACGGTTTACTGCGAGCGAAATATCGCTGGTGATCTGATCTCTATTCTTTGCATCGGGATCAACCTCTAAGGTGATGCGACCAGAACCAGGAAAGGACATCGAGATCATCTTATCGATTCCATTAACTGATCGAAGTTCCTGCTCAATGGGTGTGATGACCAGTTGTTCAACCTCTTTAGGAGAAGCCCCAGGATAGACAGTACTCACCATGATCTGATCCATGTTTACATCAGGAAATGCTTCGCGATTAATATTGACCGCGGCATAGATACCGATGGCTAATAAAAATACCGAGATTAGGTTGACGACCAGTCCACGTTGGACCAATAGATTTATAAAAGCCTTCATTGTGGTTTGCTCGATAAGCTATTTGTAGCAGGAGCGTTGCTCCAGTCATAGTGGGGACGTGCGACCTTTTTCCAGAGGGAGCCACGTAACAGGGCCAGTTGGTATATTCTTCTTTCGAGCTCTACTTTCTGTAATGAGAGTGAGAGTTTTGATGCAGTCAGTTGAGACTCATATTGAATGATTCGGTCGATCTCAATACGTCCATTACGATAACGTTTCTCTGCCTCATCCAGCTTGGCCTGTTCACTTTTCACGCTGAGCCGTGCAGCCCGGTAGGCACCTTTGCTCTCATGGATCTCAGCGAGTAGTGATGCGATCTGGTAGTGGATTCTCTCTTTGGCATCGACGCGTTTTTGCAGTGCAATACTGCGGTCTAGATAGGCTTGTGAAAGTGCTGCATCGTAACCGCTATGATCCAGATTTGTTTTATATTCGAGCCGAATGCCGATTTGAGGTTCAGAGATGGTGGTGTATGTATTATTGGGTAGCTCCCCTGTTGTCAGGCGGTTACCGACAAAGCCAACCAGATCAAGCGTATCTTTACGACTATTGCTTTTGGCCTGAATAGTTGATTCAGCTATGGCCAGCTCTGAGTCAATAATGAGTAGTTCAGGACTGTATTGGGTTGCTTCACTAATATAGTTCGCAAGTTGTTCCTTAGGGCTATTGGCATCGTTTGTCAGATTGATATCGAGTTTATTCTCCCATGGAAGTCCCATGAGACGGTTAAGTGTAATCTCCTGTTGAACCCAGAGAAGTTGCAGCCCCTTTAGTTTTGCCTTAAGCCCGTTAAGTTGAGCGGTGACCTGCAGTTCATCTTTATTTTCTGAGATCCCCAACCCAAGTCGACCTTTAACAAATTTATTGAGACGCTGACTATGCTTGATGGAGATCCTTACATTGTCGATCTGCTTGTGGGTGACCACGGCCTGTAGATAGAGCCCCAGTACCTGAGCGGCTATCTGATCATATTGCAGCTTCTCTTGTGCATAGGCCATTTTTTTTCCGACCTCTGCCTGATTTGCGGCGAGTCGGTAATCGAGATTGTCTGCCCCTTTACCAAGAGCGCGGCGATAGTTGACCTCAAAATCGAGGTTTGTTGAGGGGTCGGGTACTGTAAAGGTTGAATCTTTTAGCTGGTCAAAACGGAGTGAACCCGTTAATGAGAGAATATCACCGGATGAGAGTTTTTTAACGGCTCCTCCGCCAACCATCAATCGATCGACGGCCACGGCGGTCATGGATGTTTCATGTGATAGACCACTCTGGCCATTTAATTGCCAGCCAAATTGACTATTAACGCGAACACTCTCTTTGGAGGCCTTTTCAACCTGCATCGAAGCGATCTTGAGTGAGGGATAATGGTTGACCACCTTCTGAAGTATCTGCTCCATGGTTAGCGGTTCTGCATGGGTTTGAAGGGCTACGCCAGTGAGTAGTATTGCAGTGAGTAGACGTTTAACCATTTTGAGCACTCCTTTTAATTCCGTGCAGAAAAATATTGAGATGTGTGGTGATGTACAGATCCAAATCGTACTGATCATCGTAAGCCTTCAATGAGTATTTCCAGATCTGAGCTTGAAAGATGGGAGCGAGTAGCAGCCGTGCGGTGACTTGAAGATCGCAATCGATAAATTCCTTCTGTTCGATGCCGTGCTGAATAATTTTTTCCAGAATTTTGCGCACTCGCCTGGAGACTTGCTGAACAAAAAATTGGGTGAGTTCGGGAAAATTGCCAGATTCCGATACGATCAATTTTGGAATAATATCCAGACGTGTCCCCTGTGTGTGAGAAGCCATGCCGTGAATAAAGCAACGAATCAGTTCGCTCGCTGAGTCTTGATTAGTGGTGATGCTCTCTTCAACTTGATCGATAATGGGTGTGATGTCGTTGGTTACAACCGCTTCAAAAATAGCCTCTTTACTCTTGAAATAGTTATAGAGCGACCCTTTTGATATCCCTGCCTGATGGGCAATTTCATCCATTTTTGTTGCAGAGAACCCCTTTTCGGTAAAGAGCGTAAAAGCGGCCTCAATAATTTCGTCAGGGCGAGACTCCTTTCGGCGTTGCCAACGGAGTTCGGTAGAGTGAGCGGTGGATGGGGACATTGAGCGAACTCTTTATAAGTAACTGACTGGTCAGTTATTTAATAGGATAAACGTACGCTTGTCCAATAATTAATGAAAGATGGCGCCTTTTTAGGCTAAATTTTGTTGGAGGAGGGCAAAATTTCTGAGTAGAGCCCTGCTTATGGGGGTGTCGGCGGCTTGTTCTGATAGGGCGTCGAAGTGCGGCTCTCTCCCTTTAATTTGGTTGGCGTAGTAGTGAATGAAATGTGTCATTGCTGTTCGATCAAACTCTGGGTGAAATTGAATCCCCCAGGCATGCCCGCCGTAACTAAAGGCGTGCACAGGCTCGAGTTCACTATAGGCGAGAAGGTGGGCACCGGTGGGCAGCTCGAGTACAGATTGCTGATGACTGACATTCGCACTGAATTGATCGGGCAGTGAGCCAAAGAGCGTATCTGTTTTGGCGCTATCTGTTAAATGGATAGTGACGGTGCCTACCTCGACACCGCACGGATTATTACCTACACGTCCACCAAGGGCGTGAGCGAGAAGTTGATGGCCAAAACAGATGCCAAGGATAGGGCGTTTGAGCTTGATCGCCTGAGCAAGCCATTCAGCCGTTGTCGCTATCCATGGCGCGTCGTCAGCTACCATCGAATCTGCCCCGGTGATAATAACGCTTTTAACCTCATCCATCGGTGGTAGCAGCTCTCCCTGATAAACGGCAACGGTACGGTAGTCCTCACGGCGCCACTTGAGAATATCGGCCATCCACTCCTCATAGTCGCCGTTAATGGCAGAGAGGGATGGCAGTTTGGTTCCCGCTTTTATGATGAGGTGGGTCGGATTCATTAAAGATGATTATCCGTGAAAGCCCTCAGGGGAGGCAAGGTAGTCCATTTCATCCTGAGTGCTATGTCGACCCAGGATCTCATTACGGTGTGGAAAGCGTCCAAAACGCTGCACAATATCGTGGTGGTGTTTTGCAAAGCGGAGGCTCTCCTCCAGACCGGGTTGATCAAAGAGCTCAACGGAACGCTTCTGATCGGCCATATCTTCACTATGCATAAAGGGCATATAGATAAAGCATTTTTGTTCGTCGGTCAGCTCTTTATCAAATCCTTTCTCAATTGCAACTCTGGAAATGTTCCGAGCCTGCGCCTCGGTAGCATAGGTGAGTGGTTTTCCTCGAAATATATTGAGCGGTAATTGGTCTAGAATAATAGCCAGTGCGAGAGCGCCCTGTGGACTCTCTTCCCACGTAGTAAATTTCTCTTCAGCCGCAGCGAGCCAGGTATCAATAAACCGATCCCGCAATTGGGCATCCAACTCCGGGGTAGAGTTAAACCAGTAATCTTTGGCGCTTTCGGAAAACCAGAAATCGATAATGGTATCGGGTGACACGGCAATCTCCTATAAACAAAAATCGATCTATTCTAGCAGATAGTGTCGGCTAATCTTTATGGCTACCATCGCAGAAGGGGGCCGCCTTGGTTGCTTTGCAGCCGCAAAAATAGAGTTCTTTTGACTCCGTGGCGGTGTACTCGATAGGGGTGAAATCACTACCGGCGTGGGAGCCGTCACAAAAAGGTTGGCTTTGGCTTTTACCACAGCTGCACCAGTAGTAGGTTTTTCCCTCTTCAACAGTAACGGCAAAAGGAGTGTCGGTTACTATTACGGGATCGCTCATGGTTCTATCCTCAAGTTAGGGATGAGTGTGGTGAATGAATTATGAAGCACTCTCTTCTGCCCAGCGCTCTTTGATCTCCAGTACCTTCGGCATTGAGTCGATAAAAACCTGAACCAGTCGGCCATCAAAGTGGCTGCCTGAATCCTTCACAAGAATTTCAACGGCCTCTTCAGTTGACCAGGCCTCTTTATAGGGACGCTTGGTAGTTAGGGCATCGAAGACATCGGCAATGGTAATAATTCGCGCTTCAATCGGGATATCTTCTCCTGCGACCCCATTAGGGTAGCCGCTTCCATCCCACTTCTCGTGATGATGCAGGGCGATAACGCGTGCCATTCGGAGTAGCTCATCGTTGTCGCCGGAAAGGATATCAGCACCCATTTGAGGGTGAGTTCTCATAACCTGCCACTCCTCATCATCAAGCGGTCCTGGCTTTCGTAAAATATGATCGGGGATCCCTATTTTACCAACATCGTGCATCGGAGCGGCTTGCAGCAGCGTGTCGCATGCATGCTCTTCCCATCCGAGAGATTCGGCAATAATACGTGAATAGTGACTCATGCGAATAACATGTAATCCGGTCTCATTATCTTTAAATTCAGCGGCTCGACCAAGGTGCTGAATAACTCGCAAACGGGTTTCGCGTAGCTCAGCTGTTCGTTCAAGTACCGTCTCTTCGCAGGCAATTTTTTGGTGATAGAGACGTAGGTGAGTTTTAACGCGGGCACGTACAACAGGTGCGCTAACCGGTTTGCTTACATAGTCGACTGCACCGAGATCGAAGCCGGCCTGCTCGTCAGTGGTTGAATCAAGGGCGGTAACAAATATGATTGGAATCGCATTGGTAAGTGGGTCGCCTTTGAGGCGCATGCACACCTCATGCCCATCCATATCCGGCATCATGACATCAAGTAAAATAAGATCAGGTTGTTGTTCTCCGGCGATACGAATCGCCTCCTGGCCATTCTTTGCAAAGGCGAGAGTGTATTGGTCTTTTAGGATCTGGCGTAACAACTGAAGGTTGTTGGGTTCATCATCGACAATTAGAATTTTGTATTCCATGACCTACTCCGCATCAATCGTTATATTTAAAAGTGCTTCTGCCGCAGCTTCAAACTCAAAATTGTCGAGTAGGCTTGATACCTGTTCAAGTCCTTTAACATCACCAGACTGTAACTTATCTAATAGGGTTTCAGCTTGATCAAAATCTGTTGTGCGTAAAGCACTGCCCAGTAATTCAAACAGATCTTTAATCTCATCATGCTCTAATTTTGGTAAGATATTTTTTTTCGGAACTTTA
>JAOTST010000089.1 GCA_029864785.1 Chromatiales bacterium
CCAGTCAAGGCGTTTCAACAAACACTCTTTATTGAAGCCATAACTCAGAGGTTCTGTACCACGCCCTTCAGATTCATACTTATGGATATCAAACCCATCGGCCAACTCAATACCGGTATTGACCATGAACTGAGAGTGCTCCAGCGACTCACGCATAGAGAAGCTGTCAACGCCACTCTTTATCTTTTCATCAAGAGGAAACTGAAAGAAAAAACGATCAACTATTCGCTTTACAACAACCTTATCGATTGCCTGACTTTTACTAAATACAGCCAGTGAGCTACTACGGCTAAGGATCTCATTAAAATAGGCCCAGGCGAGCAACTCAACCAGCGCGCGCGCCTGCTTTATTGGCGCTTCCGCAGCCCCATCGATCTTCTCTACATAGCCCGTATAGAGATACCAGATACTACGTCCCTCTTCATCTTTCTGCTCATGAATAGAGAGGTGTAACTCAAGCAGCTCAATATCAAGACCACGACGAATCAACTCTATTTTGCCCGCTTTGCGCTCATAAGCTGCGAAAAGCTTACGCCCTAATACTGTAAGATCCTCGTCGCTAATCATCGACTCTGCCCCGATCTCGTGGGCAAAGTGCGAAAGAGCACGATAGCTATTTGCAAGGGCTTCATAGAGAATTTGCCGCTCACTAACGACCTGTGGAACCTTCCAGCTACTACGATCATCAAGCAGAATAAGATCCAGCTTATGCCAGCCCCAACGCTCGGTCATCTCCATCAACATCACCCGCTGCCACTCAAGCACCTTGGGTGGCAAATTGCTTAACGGTAGATCAATTTTGAAATAAAAGCTCCGATGGAGAAGCTCCAGTCGTACCGTATCATCACTTCCAACAAGATATTTTTCTAAGCGTTCAATTAAAAGGCGATAGGGATCGAGCTTATCAATATCAGTCTCGCCAGCATAAACCGCCTGTTTAAACTGCTGACTCAAGAGATGCATCTTGGGATGCTCACTCATATAAGACTCAATCAGCAGAAGTTTAATCAGTGACTTATAGGGTGAGTCAATCGCCTTCGCTAGCTGCCAAATCGATGCTCCAAAAAACTCCTCTGGAGGTATCGCATGCACCTCACCAAAATCAATAATATCCCTAAAGAAGAAAAAGCGTTTCCGTTCAACATCCTCCATATATTCGTTGTAACGATGATCCTCATCCGGTGGAACAATCCACCAAGCGGGGAACTGCCCCTCGATCAGAACAGCGGTGCGGTAAAATTCATCCAACAGCAGATGGTGCTGTGCTGTACCACTACTCTCACTACTTAACTCGAGCTGCTCACCCGAACGGAAGTTTTCAGCATTGACCAGAAAGAAATGGACTTCCAAATGCAATTTTTCAGCGGCTTGCTCAATCAGCCGCGCCTTCTGTCCCAGCTTCTTAATCTGCTCCTCGGTCAACTCAGGGTCATAGCAGAGCCAAAGATCAAAATCACTCTCGGTGCCATGGGAGATGGTACCGATACTTCCCATTGCATAGATTGCTTTAATAGAGCAGTTAGAGGGCTTCCGGTAGTTAATGCTGGTTGTATATTTGTTGATATCGTGAAGAGTGCTCTTCTCCGGCTCGTAACCCTTGATACCTGCGGGTGTATCACGCGAAATATATCCCGGCACCATCGGATGGTTAATTTGAAAAAAGATCGGAATTAACTTTAAAAAATCACGCTGGCTAGGACGTACGATAGAGTAGGCACGATCAAGCCTTTGAGCATTTATCGCACGAAAACGAGCAATAATTGTTTTTGGATCGTTCATCATATTAAATCAACATTGCACAATGTTATCCCCAAAAAACACAAACTAACACTGCTCCCACGGTAGCCCATGAAAACGCCAGCCACCAGAGGTACTGCGATGATGCGCTTCATCCAACTCGCCCTCAAAACCCTCTTCAATATTGCTGACCTCGCTAAAGCCTGACTCCAATAACAGTCGACCGGCCTCAAGAGAACGCTTACCACTACGACAAATCAGCAAAACCGGAGCCGTACCACTGCCAACAGCATCGATTACCCCTCCCAACATCAGTTCTCGGATACTACGCACGAAGTTAGGATTTACAACCCAATCAGGCTCATCGATCCAGGGAATATGAATAGCACCTTTGGGATGCCCAACAAAGAGATACTCCATACTTGAACGCACATCGATCAAAATAGCGCGCGGATCACACTCTAATATCTCCCATGCATCTTTCGGGCTAATACTCGTTGGTCTCAACTCACTCATAATTACTCTTAATGAATCATTTATAATATATAGCAGAGAGAATACGCTCTCATCTCTTTCCGGTACAATATTTCTATGTCTAAAAGGTCTAAAAGCGAACGTCCACCCAAAGCTCTGATGCGACCGATCGGTCGTGCCATCGCAGATTATAAGATGATCCAGGATGGTGATCGAATTCTGCTCGGTCTCTCTGGCGGTAAAGACTCACTTACTCTACTTCATGTACTACACCAGCTCCAGAGATATGCACCCGTAAAATTTGAACTCGGTGCCATTACCGTCGATCCACAGATCGACGGATTCGATCCATCTATCCTCAAACCCTACCTCGCCAATCTTGGAATTCCCTACTTCTACGAGAGCCAACCCATTGCCTCAGATGCCGAAGAGTATCTTGCTGATCCTTCATTCTCCTTCTGCGCCTTCTGCTCCCGTATGAAACGCGGCATTATCTACAGCACCGCTCGCAAAGAGGGGTACAACGTCATCGCACTTGCACAGCACCTTGATGACCTCGCCGAGAGCTTTCTCATGTCCGCCTTCCACCGGGGACAACTACGCACCATGAAGGCGCACTATACCAATGATAAGGGCGATCTACGTATCATTCGTCCTTTGGTCTACGTGCGCGAGAGCCACACCGCCGCCTATGCCGAATGCTCAGAGCTTCCTGTCGTTCCCGACAACTGCCCCGCCTGTTTCTCTACGCCCACCGAACGCAAGCACTTTAAAGCGTTATTACTCAACGAAGAGAAGCGCAATAAAGGACTCTATAAAAATCTGCTAGCCACCATGCGTCCATTGATGGCCAAAGACAACATCGAGGAGAGATAAAAATCTCTGTAATAGGCAACATTTTTCTTCATATCGTCGCCCTGCTCCCTCTGCCGCTGGCTCACCTGTTTGGCTGGCTACTAGGACTTATATTCTTCCTTCTGCCCAACCGCCATCGACGCATCAGTCGTATCAATATCGACCTCTGCTTTCCTGAAAGATCATGGCTCTGGCGACATTGGCTATTGTTGCGAAGTTTGGTCGAGACCGGTAAGACAGCAATGGAATCGCCCCGCCTATGGCTTGCACATCGCAACGGATTGTTCTCGTTGATCCGCGAGGTCAATGGCTTAGCCAACGTAGAAGAGGCCCTCAATCTCGGTAAGGGTGTCATTATTATTGGCCCCCATCTGGGCTCTTGGGAGCTGGTTAGCCTCTACTGTTCGGCCAACCACACCATCACATCGCTCTATCGGCCACTACGTCATGGCGGCCTTGAAGAGCTCGTCATCAACGGCAGAAACCGTCTTGGGGCCAAGCTGGTTCCTACCGATGCCCATGGTGTGCGTGAGCTGGCTCGCGCCCTGAAAAATAATGAGCTCATCGGCATCCCTCCCGATCAAGATCCACGCGATGCAGGCGGCCTCTTCGCCCCCTTTTTTGGAATCAAGACCAACACCATAACCCTCGCTTCGCGACTGGCGTTGAAAAGTGGCGCTCGTCAAATTTTTTGTGTCGCCGAACGCCTCTCCTGGGGTCGCGGCTTCAAAATTCATTTTGAACCTATTGAAATCGCCGAGGGTGCTGACATTGAGCAGCACCTCAGAGCGATTAATCACAAGGTTGAAACGATGGTGCAGCGCACACCACAACAGTATCAATGGAGTTATAAACGCTTCCGTACCCGACCCGAAGGAGAGAAGGAGCTCTATTAGTGATCTGTTTCTGGGCGTGATCGTGGGCCTGACCCAGAGTTACCAACCATCCGATAGGGTGGTGGTGTACCGTCTGGGCGTGTCTTATAGAGCCGCTGCGTCCACATATATTGGCTTGGAGCACAGCGAATGTCGCGCTCCAGCTTTTCATTAACGGCTTGCGCATCAACAACATCTTCCCCACTAGGGAAACCCTCCATCACCTGACCAATGCGCACCACATACACCCCCCGTTGACGATCAAAGAAGGTAAAACAGGGCGCCACCTTGGCCCCCGTCATCTTGGCCACCCGGGCGGGGGCTGTCAGAGTCGCCTTGGCGACACCAAAATAGGAGGCAAACACAGAGTGCTCCGGCATATCTTCATCAATGACATAGTAGAGCAGACGGCCATTTTTAAGCGCCCTGATGAGCGGTCGCATCCCCGACTCACGCTGTAATAGCTCGACATCAAAGCGACAACGTCCACGCTCCATCATCCACTGAATTAGCGGATTGCGCATTTTATTGGCATAGGTCACCAGTGGTAATTGCTGGGAGATTGCCACCCCACCAACATCAAGCGCTAGAGCGTGTCCTGTGACCAGAATGACCCGCTCTCCCTGTGCCATTAATGCCTTAATCGGCTCCAATCCCTCAATTTTGACGGCTTGTTTAAATCGGGTTGCTGAACTCCACCAACAAAAACCATAGTCGATAAGCATCTGCCCCGAGTAGGCATAAAACTCCTGCGCCAATTTCTCTCTCTTCTGTGCACTCAACTCAGGAAAGGCCCACTCAAGATTGAGCTTAACGATCTCGACACGCTTACTGTTCTGTTTCAACAATAACCGCCCAAGAGCCCGTCCCAGCGGCTGCCTTAGACCATGGGGTAGAATTGCGATAAGTCGTAAAAAGCCCAAAGCAATCCATACCGGCCAATAGCTTAATTTCAAAAACTGTAGGGGAATACCCTCTCTCCTCTGCATGGCTCGTTTCTAGTATATTTCGCTGATAAGTTGTTGGGTCATCCCCTCCGCCTGAGAGCCATAGCTGCCACCAAACAGATTGAAATGATTAATAATATGGTAGAGATTATAGAGTTTTTTTCGCGTCGAGTAGCCACTATCAAGTGGCCACACCGCCTCATATCCCGAATAAAACTTTGGACTGAAACCACCAAAAAGTTCTGTCATAGCGATATCCACCTCACGATCACCATAGTAGACCGCTGGATCAAAGATTACCGCTTCTCCTTGATCGCCATAACCATAATTACCTCCCCAAAGATCGCCATGAAGTAGAGATGGCTCAGGCCGATAGCTGGAAAAAAAATGTGCCAGTCCCTCAACCAATCGCATACCTAGATCGTAGATCACCCCTCCACCAGGCTTTTCCCGCGCTAACTGAAGCTGATAGCCAAAACGGTGTTCCTGCAAAAATATAATCCAATCCTTTTTCTGTTGATTGATCTGTGGTGTCGCACCGATCGTATTGTCACAATACCAACCAAAATAAGCCGATGTCGTCTGATGCATCTGTGCCAACTGACGACCAAATTGTTGCGGATCCCCACTATCACCCATCGAAATATTTTCAGTGACTAGAAACGCCTGCCCACCGACAACACCGGAGGCTATCGGTGTTGGCACACGAACCGCCCCCGATCCGGCCAACTCCTGTAGTCCCGCAAACTCTGCCTCAAAAGTTGATTGATGTTCTGCGCTGTTGAGCTTTACAAAATAACAGCTCTCTCCACTACAGAGGCGAAAGGCCCGGTTTATACAACCGCCCGACAGGACAGTCTGCGTATCGATGCTAAAGGGGCGGCCTATAGCGTAACTAATGGTAGATTCTAGCTCCTGCCAAAGGCCCATTTTCTCTAATCTCTCAAGCTATCTGGCTAATAAATATCTACATTATCCTATTTATTGTTTTACGGCTCTACCCAACAGCCGATAATCGGTTATTATTCGCTGCTCATATTAATCAGTATTAATGGAAGCAATGTCGGCTAAATCGAAAAAGGAGCTCAGTCTTTGGGTTGACCGGGTCAAAAATGAGGAGATGCCCTCATTTGGACAGTCAATCCAGGACATCGTTAAGGTTACCGAAAAAGACCTCTCATCCGCCTCGGATTTAGCCCATGTCGTTCTGCAAGATGTCTCCATGACCGCCAAAGTCATCAAGGTCGCCAACAGCATCTACTTTAACCCTCAAAATACGCACGTTAGCACCGTAAGCCGTGCGGTCATATCCATCGGGTTTAATACTGTTCGTGACATCAGCCTCGCCGTCGCCCTGATAGAGACCCTGGTAAAGGGTAAAAATAAGAAACAACTTATTGCCGAGCTCGCTCGCTCAATTCATGCCGCTACTCAGGCAAAATCGCTGGCAGAACTTAGTGGCGATACCTCACCGGAAGAGGTCTTTATCGATACCCTGTTGAATAAGATCGGCGATCTGGTCTTCTGGAGCTTTAGTGGGCCTATCGGTGAAAAACTGCTCGAGCTCATGAACGCCCCGGGATACACCCCCGAGAGCGCCCAAGAGGAGCTGCTCGGTTTTCAACTGAAAGACTTGGGCGAAAAACTACGAGGAGAGTGGCAACTCTCCGACCCCGATAGGAAAAATGTCGATACAGGAATGCGTACCAAGGCAATAGAACTCGCCTACAAGGTCTCAGATATCGCTGAAAACAAGGGGTGGGGTTCATCAAAGATGAAAGAGCTCATCGCTGAGATCGGCCAATCCATGAGCCTC
>JAOTST010000414.1 GCA_029864785.1 Chromatiales bacterium
TCACCTCTCCAAGCCATCGGATCTGATCCCCGAATTACAGGGGCGTCTGCCGATTCGGGTCGAGCTTGATGCCCTTGGTGTTGATGAGTTCGTACGTATCCTTACCGAGCCGGATGCCTCGCTCACCGAGCAGTATGAGGCGTTGATGAAGACCGAGAGTGTCTCCCTGGAGTTTAGTGAGGGGGGGATCGCACGTATTGCCGAGATCGCCTGGCAAGTCAACGAAACCACCGAAAATATCGGGGCGCGTCGTCTACATACCGTGGTTGAAAGGTTGTTAGAGGAGATCTCATACAATGCATCGGATCGCGGTGGTGATAGTGTGATGGTCGATGCTGATTATGTCGATGAGCAGTTGGGTGACTTGGCTCAGGATGAAGACCTTACGAAATATATCCTGTAACTATCCAGAGCATTCATCTTTTACCCCATAACGGCGTTATTTTCGTACTCAAATGGTCGCATATTACATATATGCTCACATTTTCCGTGCGCAAATGCCTTGTTCTGGGGCAAAATCCAAACACTCTGAACAGTTACAATAATCTTTAAATTTGAATTTGCTGGTTAGCGCCTAAACCTTAACCACTCTAATAGAACAAAATTTGAGAAACACTATGTCAAAACATATCCCAACCGGCATTACCCTGCATAAAAGCGCTCAAACGCTAGAGCTCGATTTCGATGGTGAGAAGTTCGACCTCCCCTGTGAGTACCTGCGTGTCTACTCCCCCTCTGCCGAGGTGCGTGGTCACGGCCCCGGTCAGGAGACCCTTCAACTGGGTAAAGAGGATATTAATATCGAGAAGATTGATCAGGTGGGTACCTACGCGGTCTGTATTCATTATGACGATGGTCACAACAGCGGCATCTACGACTGGGAACTGCTCTACGATTTGGGTGTAAACTACGAGAAACACTGGCAGAATTATCTCGATCGCCTCGAAGCGGCGGGACACTCCAGAAAAACCCATTAAGAGATAGAGAGCCACCTATGAGTGAGAGCAAGACCACCCATTTCGGATATAAGGATGTCCCCGTTGAGGAGAAGGCGGGCAAGGTCGCCGAGGTGTTTCACTCTGTTGCCGATAAATATGATGTGATGAATGACCTGATGTCGTTCGGCATCCATCGTCTTTGGAAGCGGTACACCATCGAAATGAGCGGTGTGCGTAAGGGGCACAAGGTGCTCGATATTGCCGGTGGTACCGGTGACCTGGCCGCCAAGTTCTCCAAGATTGTCGGCGATTCGGGCGAGGTAGTGCTCTCCGATATCAACGCCTCAATGCTGGGCGTGGGTCGTTCGCGGATGGTCGATAAAGGGCTGCTCACCAATATTGACTATGTGCAGGCCAATGCTGAGTCCCTCCCCTTTCCCGACAACTACTTCGACTGTATCACCATCGCCTTCGGCCTGCGCAATGTCACTGAAAAGGCCAATGCCCTCAAGTCGATGTATCGCATCGTCAAGCCGGGTGGTCGTGTTCTGGTATTGGAGTTCTCGAAGCCGGTCTCACCGTTGCTGTCAAAGATCTACGACCTATACTCCTTCAAATTACTGCCTAAAATCGGCGAGCTTGTTGCGAACGACAGCGAAAGTTACCAATATCTTGCCGAGTCGATTCGCATGCATCCTGATCAGCAGACCCTTAAGGATATGATGTCGGAGGCTGGTTTTGAGCAGTGTGATTATCACAATCTGACCGGTGGAATCGTGGCGTTGCACCGAGGATTTAAGTTCTAGCCAATCTATTCGACCACTGACATGGGGGTGTCCGATGCAAGAGGAGCAACAAGGGGAACAAGCTGAAGAAAACCAAGCCGAGGGGCATAGTTTTGCCTCAGAGATGGCCGATCTCAATGCAGATGCCTTCATAGAGTATGCCGGTTTCTGGCGGAGAGTAGCGGCCAGCCTTATCGATACGATCCTGATGGTTGTTGTGCTGGCGATGTTAGCGGTTCCGCTTGGCCTGATGGGCGTGCCATTGATGATGGGACACTCGGGTTCGTTCCTGATCACCGATATCATTCCGATGGTGATTGTCATTACCCTCTGGCTCAAGTTTGGGGCAACCCCCGGTAAGCAACTGCTCGATTGTCAAATCGT
>JAOTST010000415.1 GCA_029864785.1 Chromatiales bacterium
GTTCTCACTACAGCGCAACTCCTCCTCGCCCTCATCACGATAGAGGCAGCGGTAGCAGGGGGAGTTGCCATCGTTATTAAAGACACTCACCTGCCCCTCAAAACGAATCGCCGCACCCGATACCAGCGGCGTTGCGACGCTCACACACGCTCTGTTGAGTTCAAATCGAGCCTCAAAATTATCGGTACAGTCGACCACAACGGTCGCTTTCTCAACCTCTTTGATGAGTGCATCACCCTCAAGTTTGGTTGCGATGGTCTCAACCTTCACCTCAGGATTGATCTCACCAATTCTTGCTCTAGCCGACTCGACCTTCGGCTCACCAACACTACTAGTGCTATGGATGATCTGTCGTTGTAGATTAGAGAGATCAACCGTATCAAAATCGACCAGCACCAACTCGCCCACACCGGCCGCAGCCAGATAGGTGACCACGGGAGAGCCGAGCCCCCCCATACCGATAATCAATACGCGGGCGCTATTCAGTTTTTGTTGACCTTCAATATCAACATGGGGAAGCAAGATTTGGCGGCTATAGCGCAACAGTTGTTCATCATTCATGGGGGATGATCGTACGAGACCCCATCAACAGGCGCAATCACTCTGAGTGGATTATTTTAATTAAGTTGAAAGATCACAGGTAATTTCGCCAATATTCGGGACGATGATCCTGACACCCATGACGGATTTTTTGATAACGCTGAATAAAGAGCTGTGGAGTCACGGCCGATGAAGGGTGAAGCCCAAGATTCTCACGCTCTATCTCCTCAGTGTAATAAAAGAGAGAACGCTTCAGGCGTACCAAGAGCGAATTATCGAGATGGTAGCCCAACTCGATCAACCCCTCTTCTATCATCTGTAGCGTGATCAGCCTAATGTCATAGTGAACATGGAGAAGGTGTTCAGAAATCGGCTTAATGGCATCCACGCCATCAATACCACTCAAAAGAAGACTCGCCGAGTGCGCCTGCGCCAAGTCCGGGTGGAGCGGACAAAAGCTGAGCTCCCTGACTTTTAACTGAGTATCATCACTATCCATAGTTATATCCTAGAACCATTTGGCTGTTGGTCAACCCTATCTGATTTTAAGATTTAACGGTAATTAACCCTTTTTATGGCTACGTCCCATGGTCACCCTATCGAGTCCGGCCAAATCCGTTACCGTTTTAACCGCCTCAAAGCCGGCATCTTCAAGTAATCTGCATACCGCAGCGCCCTGCTCTGCACCATGCTCTAATAAGATCCAACCCTCGGCTATCAGATGGTCAGGCGATTTTTTAATAATGTCACGAATATCGCCCAAACCATCGCCATCTGCACCAATCAGGGCGCTATCTGGCTCGAATCTGACATTACCCTTCTGTAGATAGTGACTATCGGGTTCAACATACGGCGGGTTGGAGATAATCAGATTGAAACGTTCATCAGCAAGTGGTTGCAGCCAGCTCCCTTGACGAAATTCAACATGATCCAGCCCAAGATTCTGCCGGTTCTCACGGGCAATTTCCAAGGCGTGTGCCGATTGATCGGTGGCGACAACTTCGACTAAAGGACGCTCCGATGCAACGGCTAGTGCAATCGCCCCGGTTCCTGTGCCCAGATCAGCGACTCTAAGCGGTTCGTTTTGTGGAATACGTTCAAGCGCCAGCTCAACCAGCAATTCTGTTTCGGGGCGAGGAATAAGGGTGGCGGGAGTCACCTTGAGTTCAAAGGTCCAGAACGCCTGTTGCCCGACCAGATAGGCAACCGGCTCACCAGCTGCGCGTTTTTCTATCAGATTTTTAAGCGTCGCTTCATCATCTACTGAGACCTCACGATCTGACCAGGTGTAGAGGTAGGTGCGATTCTGATTGAGGATAAATGTGAGAATAATCTCGGCATCTATGCGGGCAGAGTCACTCTCTGTGAGTTGTTGACTCCCCCACTCTATTAGTTCTGCAATGGTTGTCACAGCAAGGGATATCGGGTAAGTAACTACTCGCCCCGCTACTCAGAAAGTGCGGCGAGCAGGTCGGCCTGATATTCATTGATGAGCGGTTCGATGACCGGATCCATCTCCCCCTGCATCACATCATCCAACTTGTAGAGGGTGAGATTGA
>JAOTST010000090.1 GCA_029864785.1 Chromatiales bacterium
TCCGATCTCGGTTCGCCCCTATAAACGCCCTTTCACCCATGAAGAGTCCATTGCCATCATTGAGGAGGGCAGAGGACAGCACTTTGATCCCATTATGGTAGACGCCTGCCTCGCTATTCAAAAGTCGTTCCGAGAGACAGCCATTAAATTTGCAGATTCAATTAATTGATTAAGATTCCTCTTCCGTCACTAGGCCATTAGGTGGCGCTATATCGTAGTGTTGCATCATGCGTCGTAGACGCGGGCGCGAGATTCCTAGTACTTCACAGGCATTGCCTCGATGCCAGCTATTGGCTTCCAAGACAGCCTTGATATGGCGCATCTCCATCTCTTGAAGGGTTAATTCATGGGTGGGTTTACTGGTCGGAGTAAAATTGACAACGTATTGATCGCTTTCTGAAAGGATATGTGGCGGAAGTTGATCTGCAGTTAAGATGTTTCCAGAACTCAGCGCCACAGCTTTCATTAATATATTTTCAAGCTCCCGAACATTTCCGGGCCATGAGTGGTGATGGAAAATATCAATGACCTCCATCGACACAGATGTAACATTTCGCTGTAACTCTTTATTGATACGTGAAAGCAGTGTTTGAACTAAATCTAGTATATCTTCACTCCGTTCTCTAAGTGGCGGCAGATCGATATTGATAACCTGTAGACGGTAGAAAAGGTCTTCTCTAAATTGGCTCTCTTTGACCTTCAGTTTTAGATCTACGTTAGTTGCCGCAATAATTCGTGCATCGGTTGTTTCGGGCATTTTTCCCCCAACCGGAATAAACTCTTTGTCTTGTAACACCCTAAGCAATTTGGCTTGAATCGCAGGAGGCATTTCACCAACCTCATCAAGGAATATGGTGCCTCCACGTGCAAGTGCAAACTTTCCTACCTGGCGATTAATAGCGCCAGTAAATGACCCTTTTTCATGACCGAACATATCAGATTCGAGAAGTGTCTCTACTAAAGCGGCACAGTTGACAGCAACAAAAGGTCCATCGGGATTGGCACTAGAACGGTGAATTGCTCGTGCAACAAGCTCTTTACCTGTTCCACTTTCACCCGTAATAAGAATGGTTGCCGGACTGCTTGCTGCAAGACCAATTGTTTTAAAGACCTCCTTCATTGAGCGGCTACGACCGACCATAGTCATTTTTGAATTTTGTTTCTGCTCTAGAAGGGTGCTAATTGTCGTGTCATTAACATTGCTTACGAGTAGGAGGCGAGCAACAGACTCATCGAGTTCATCGATATCAATGGGTTTGTGAATGTAGTCGTCAGCACCTTTCTGCATCGCTTGAATGGTGCTCTCCATATCATGAAAGGCAGTAATCATGATGACTCTAGATTTTGGTGCAATCAATTTAAAATCGGGCAATCCCTCAAGGCCTGAACGACCCGGCATACGGATATCAAGGATAATAAGATTAGGGCTTTCGCGCTCTGCAGTCGCGAGCCCTGATTCGACGTCATGAGCGATAACAACTTCAAATCCCTGGCCTGAGAAATGAAGTTGCAGGGTACGACAGCTTGCCGTGTCATCATCTACGATTAATATTTTACTCATATTTTATTTGTCTAATTATGTTTGCTATCGGTGTAAGTAATTAAGGGTTCTACAGGGAGAAGGATGGAGGCGCAGGCCCCTTTATGATTGGTGGATGAAAGAGAGACTGTTCCATTGTGTTGTTCAATAATACGCTTAACAATAGGGAGTCCGAGTCCTGTACCCTTGCTATGGGTTGTATGAAATGGTTCAAAGAGAGTCTCGTTCTGTTTTTCATCAAACCCTTCGCCATTATCACAAATGGTTATATGTAATTTTGTACCATCACTTTCTAATAATAGGTGACAATCAATGGCAATGTTACGTTTTCCTTCAGGTTGTGATTTTACAGCCTGAATAGCATTGCCAATAAGATTGGATATTGCCTGACGTAATCGCGTCTCATCGGCGTGAATTGTGGGTAGTCCAGAAGCAAAATTTGTTGAAATATTAACGTCATTTTCATCAATCGATTTCTGTATAAGTATAATGGACATATTGATAATTTTATCTATCGATAACCATTCGGGTTTGAGTGTATCTGGTTTAGCATAGGTCAGTAGATCAGCGAGAATATTCTCCATATATTTTATCTGTTCTAATGCGATCCCACTCATCTCAGCGGTATCGTTATTCTCTTTAATAGCTGGAAGTTTATTGATAATTTGCATGGTCATCTTTACGGATGAGAGCGGGTTTCTTAAGTCATGAGCGATCATGCTCGACATTTGGCCCAGCACGGCAAGTACCTGTGAACGGGCTAATTCTCTATTACGTTCATCAACTTCAAGCTCAAGTCTTTTACGCTCGGTAATATCCTCTTTAACAGCCAGGTAGTGAGTAATGACGCCATCTGAGTTTCGAATGGGAGAAATCATGGCAGACTCCCAATAGAGAGAGCCATCTTTATGGCGATTATGAAATTCACCGCGCCACTCATGTCCTAAAGAGAGTGCTTTCCATAATTCACTGTATTCACCTTTTGAGGTTTCGCCAGACTTCAAAATATTGGGTTTTTTTCCAATTACTTCCTCAGAGGTATATCCGGTTAGTTCAGTAAACTTAGGATTTACATACTCAATAACTCCTTTCGTATCGGTAATGGTTACGATACTTGGGCTTTGTTCAATCGCACGATAGAGCTTTAATATTTCATTCTGGTTAATTCGCTGCTGGGTAATATCTTCGCCAATAGCGGTAATGGAGAGCAGTCCGCCGCTGTCAGTATAAGAGAAGGTGATATTCCATGAAATTAGATATTTTTCTCCTGCATGGCTAATGATCGTACTTTCAATACTGATGTGATCATGTTTTGATTCTGAATCAAAAAGGATGGATTTTAAATGATCGGAGTGTGGTTCTGGTGATGTCTTTTCAAACCAATCGTTACCAAGAAGCTCTTCAAGTTTCCAGCCAATTAAATCTAATAGATAGTCATTACAAAATATTACTTTTCCATAACGGTCAATTGTTACTGCGGCCAGATGAATGTTTTCCAGAGTATGTCTAAAGCGTCTTTCGTATTCAGACTGCGCCTCAATGGCATGGTGATGTCTCCGATGTTTTGCAAAATAGTATGACCCGAAAATTAACATGAGTAGTAGAGATAGATAGAGCGGAAATTGCTGTCTAATAAAAGTATTGATTCCCAAGTTAAGTTGAGAGGCTGGAACCAATGAGAGGATATGCCAGTAATAGCCGTGTTGTGCATTGGAGCTATTCATCACTCGATAAGTATCTCCAGAGGCGCTGTTCGTTTCGCCAAACGGATAAACTGTTTCATAGGTAAAAAGCCCTATTCGACTATAAAATTGTCCGCTCCGGGTTTGATTAATTATTTTCCATTCGACATCAATGAGATTACGAAAATTTTTCTTATGATCGAGCATAAATCCCCAGTCATCTTCTGGGTTTGGACTACTTAGCCAAAAACCATCTTCAGTAAGAAGATGTGAATGATCCGCGATATTACTTGCGGATTGTCTAAAGTTCTCGATGAGGTGTTCGCCAAAGTAGTTGAGGAAAATGACGCCAAGTTTAACTCCGCGATGATCAAATACGGGTGCAGCAACGCGCATCATGGGTTTTATAGGGTTTTCGATCTTATTATCTTCTACGTTTAGATCGAGAGGTGACAGATAGACCTCTCCCTTCTGAAGTTTTAATGCCTCACGAAAATAGTATCGCTGTGACTTATCCTGGAGTTTATCGGAAGTGACAGGATGTGGATCGCCATTAAAGTAGTTAACTCGAATCAGTTCGATACCTTGTGGATTGATAAGGCGAATCTGATCATAGAGGGCTCTTCGCTTTGAGAGAGAGGAGAACTCTTCAGAAATACGCTTGTACCACAAATTGTTTTGATCAAAATAACGGCTTTCACTCTGTATCTCATCAGCAAGAAAGAGGACGTCGCTGACCAAACTGTGAATGTCGGCAAGAATAGTTCTTTTTGCGAGAGCGATATTTAGTCGTTCTTTATTTTGCTGAGATGAGCGGTCTGCTTCATAGGTAGCATAGAGATGTATGGTTGCAGTGAATAGTAATAGCCCTAACAGAGGTAGTACGGTTTGCAGATAGAGGTAGAGCAAGCTCTTTTGTGGCGGAGTGTCGCTGTACTGTGAGGGGTAGTGGTAGGGCATCAGCTAACTCGACATTGTTGGGCTATATGAAGACGAACACGTTGGAGATAGCTATCTAGTGGCTCTTCGCCACCCTGGGGAAGAATAAATAGTAATTTTGCTGCAATTAAATAGGGTATTCGAGAGTTGTCACCGGCAGGTCGATCTTTGGTCATCAGCTCCTTCAGGTGAAATATTGCCGTTTCTGGATCATCACAGTAGCGAGGCATCGATACGTTATTGGAGTACCAGTTGCTCATTAGAGCAACACTTAATGATGTCACCAAGACAATAATAATCAGTGGGGTCGGATTAAATCCTTGATAAGGTTGTTCGTCGTTCACTCTCATTATCTCTATGAGCTGTAAGCCAAAGAAGATGAACTGACGGGTTCTGATTTTGGTTGAGTCTCTAACTCTTGAATAATTGTATGAGCAAGTTCTGTCCCTTTTATAATTCGATCTCGAATTGATACACCTCCTCGGTAGTTTCCCAGAAGGTGAAGTCCGTTAATTTGCTGTTCAATCTGGCTAATATTGTCCATTATTTTTAGGTGCTTGTTTTGGTACAGTGGCAGCGCTTGTTGATGGCGATCAATTTTGTACCATTCTGGCATTGCATGACTGTGGGTAAAATGGTTGATGTCATCACTACAACGCTCAATTAATTGTTCATCGGTTAAATTAAATTTTTCAGGAGAGCGAGCACCTCCAACATAACTACTGAGAAGAACCTCGCCGGTGGGAGCCCGTTTTTCAAAGATGGAGCTCATCCAAAGATTACCGTTAATAAATTTTTTCTCACCACGGGGTATTAAAAATCCTGTTCCATCGAGTGGGTGGTGAATTTCATCACGTTTGAAGGCGGTGTGAACGACAGCAAGTGGGGCATATTTTATCTGTTGTAAATTAGAAGCCATATCGGCATTGATAGGTTTTACCAGATCAGCTGCGGCAGCTGTCGGCGTGGCAATAATAAGCTTTCTGGAACTGATTGTTTTAATTTTTTGATGGGGTCCATCGCGTGTCTCAATCTCAACACGCCATCCACTCTTAAGTGGTTGAATTTGAGATGCCATGCTATGAGTATGGAGGGTGATTCCTTCTGTTTGTGCTAATCGGTTGGGTAGTGATGCCATACCGTGCTTAAAAGAGAAACTGTCATTGAGCATGGCACTCTTTTTGCGCAATATTTTATTAATGATGATTCCCGCAGTAATGCTGCCATACTTCCTCTCTAGTGCGGTCAAGCGGGGAAGTGTGGCCCAGGCATTGGCATTGTCTGGATCTCCTGCAAGTGTCCCACCAACAAAGGGTTCCATCGCTTTTTCTAGAACATCGTTGCCCATTCTGCGACGTATAAATTCGGATACACTCTCCTGCTCCGAACCTCCTTTTGGAATAAATGGTTCCGCCATTAGTCGTAGTTTTGTTTGCCAGTTCCAAAAGTCAGATGCGAAGAGCTTTCTGATGGACATTGGGACTTGATAGAGTTGTTGGTTATTGGCCAGATAACGATTTTTTTCTGAGAGGGTGCTTTTAGATGCTTTATATGGGTTGAGGTCATGCCGCTCAATAAAGCGTTGCACATCGGGGCGAAAATTGAGGACTAGGCTTGCTGCTGATTCGGTCAGATAACCTGAATTTTGCTGGCTTTGAATCTTGCCTCCTACCGAAACGGATGCTTCCAGCACGGTAACTTTAGCCCCTTGTTGGGCCAATTCGGCGGCGCTGACCAGCCCCGATATTCCGGCTCCGATGACGATTACATCGCAGTCGAAATCAGCCATTTGTTTTGTCATTTTCAGGGGCGTTATCACGGAGCTCTGCTTTCATTTTGTCTAGTAGCTCTTGATCCATCAGTCCCAGACCTTCGCCATTTTCTCCCTTGCGTGATTCGACATAGTCGCGAATAGTTTCAAAGCGTTTAGAGGCTTGCTCATTCTCTTTTAGTCTGGGAATCTCATCTTTGGCGATATTGTAAGCACCAAAGCTGAGGTCGGTCATGCCAAATCCCTTCATACGGTTTACTGCGCGCATCATGGCTCGATTACGAAAGCGGGTGAGGTCATCGGTCTCTATTATTGAAAGGCCTTCACGACGGGCGCTAAATTCAGCAGCCTTTTTGATTCCTCCACGGACAAATTCGGGTGCTGATTCAACACGTGTCAGTGCATCATCGCTCCACTCAATGCCCGCCGTGTGGGTCGATATCACGGATGTCACATCTTCCAGAGAAACGCGGGCAGATTGAGCTTTGTGTTCACTGATATTGCGTGAGCGGTTATTACGAATTTTCGCTTCGCGTTCGGCAGCCGCTTCCATAGTTGGTTGTACAAACATTTTTATTTGTGCTGTTTTTGTATTGATAAAACGATCAAAGGCGGTCGTAGCATCATAATCCCAATCAAGGTGTCGTCCCGG
>JAOTST010000091.1 GCA_029864785.1 Chromatiales bacterium
ATCATACAGAGCAGCATGGGCGTTGGCATCATTGAATTCGATGCCTGCTGCCTTGCATGCCTTGGCCAGTACCGTTTGACCATAGGCGAGTCCACCAAGGGTTGCGGTATCGAAGGTACTGAACTGATGGAACGGGTCTTTCTTGATCTTGGTGCGCGCAACAGCCGCCTGCATAAAGTTCAGATCAAAGGTGGCATTGTGGCCGACTAGAATTGCTCGAGAGCAGTTGGTCTCCTTCACCTCTTTACGAATTGGATTGAGGATCATCTCCATCGCCTTGAGTTCGGGTTTGGCCATACGGAAGGGGTTGAAGGGATCGATACCTGTAAATTTGAGGGCATTGGTGTCGAGGTTGGCACCGGGAAAGGGTTCTATATGAACGGCAATGCTCTCTTTTTGTTTGATGATACCTTCATCATTCATTCGAAGAATAACTGCAGCCACCTCTAGTAGGGCATCTTTCTTATGATTAAATCCAGCCGTCTCTACATCAATGATAACGGGAAGAAATCCACGAAATCGGTCGGCAATGCCTTTTTTATAAGCCACATTAATTCCTTTAATTGATTGCAATAAAGCGGCTATAGAGTTCAAGGATGATAACGACCAGAATGGCCGTTATGACCGTATAGTGCTCATGGTTCTTATACCATTGAGGGGCGTTCCAGCTGGTTTTTCTAAGTTCGAATATTCGAAATATATTGGGAATGAAGCGTGGAACGGATGTTTCAAATGCTTTCCACTGTTCTGGGAATATCTTTTTTAGTGTGTGCTCTTCACCAAGAACTGTTGGAATATAGGTGATTATAAAGATGAAGGCGCTTGCACTCCATACCAGTGGATGGTGAATGATGAGATTGATGCCCAGAAGAATAAAAAATGAGCCAACATAGAGTGGGTTCCGCACGATGGCATAGATTCCCTCCATATTGAGTTGTTGGTTTTTGTGCAAAGTACCTGCTGAGATAGAGCGTGTGAGCACACCAATAACCATTGCGGCTAATCCCCATTGGTACTGTGTCTGGTCTATGGATAGAATTGTAATGCGCTCATAAGCAAACAGGTAAATGATAAGTGGCCATAATGTAAAGCGGGCAATGTGTACGCGTTTGCTCTGTAACCAGATAATTAATGGATGGAGTTCTGACATGTATTTGAGGCTTTCTAAGTAAGTTAAGTTAATTGCCAATGAAGTGTTTCACTGGCCTTCAATGGGATGATTCTGTTTTTGCTATCCAGAGGATAGCTCTCTGGAACGGCCCACGGTTTTTTGATTAAAGTGATTTGGGTTTTGTTGCGCGGTAGGCCATAAAAATCGGCACCATAACAACTGGAAAACCCTTCCAGCTTATCGAGAGCCCCAAGTAATTCAAATATTTCGGCATAAATTTCAATGGCGCAGGGAGCAGAAAAGATGCCGGCACAACCACAGGAGCTCTCTTTGGCACTTTGACTGTGAGGTGCACTGTCGGTACCGAGAAAGAAGCGCTTGTGGCCAGATTTAACAATCTCACGGAGCCGTTCACGATGCTGTTCACGTTTAAGAATGGGAAGGCAGTAGAGGTGAGGATGAATGCCGCCCTTAAAAATATCATTTCGAGTGTAAAGCAGGTGTTGAGGCGTTACGGTGGCGGCTACTTGATCGCCTGCATCAATAACAAAATCGGCCATCTCTTTCGTAGTGACATGCTCCAGTACGACGGTGAGGTCGGGAACTTTTTGAAGTAGAGGTTTGATCACACTTTCAAGAAAAATCTTCTCTCGATCAAAGACGTCCACTGCGGGATCGGTTACTTCAGCATGGATCAATAGGGGAAGCCCAACCTCTGCCATTGTCTGCAGTGTGGGTATCAATCTAAAGATGTCAGTAACACCCGCATCTGAGTTGGTTGTGGCGCCAGCCGGATAGAACTTTACCCCGTAAATAATGCCACTCTCTTTCGCCTGCTCAATATCCTCTGGTGAGGTCATTTGGGTCAGGTAGAGCGTCATTAATGGATTGAAATCAAAATCTTTTGGGGTTGCTGCAACAATTTGTTGACGATAATTTTTAGCAAGGCTAACCGATGTGATCGGCGGCTTTAGATTGGGCATGACAATGGCACGTCCAAAGCGTTGAGCATGATGGGGAACGGTCTCTTTCAGGGCTTCACCATCACGGAAATGGACATGCCAGTCATCCGGACGTATCAGTGTTATCTGCTGCATTGGTTTGATCTTAAGAGATAACGGATGGTGTGTTAATCAGCAGGTGAGTCCATATACTTAAGGCATACCCAAGGGCGATGGCCCACGTCCATTTTAGGTGAGCGAAAAATGTATAGATTCCATGAGCTTGTCCCATAAGAGCAACGCCTGCGGCGGAACCAATTGAGAGTAGAGAACCGCCAACCCCCGCTGTGAGGGTGACCAGTAACCACTGATCCTGGCTCATATCAGGCATCATGCTGAGTACGGCAAACATGACGGGAATGTTATCAATCATGGCAGAAAGAACGCCTACCAACACGTTAGCCCAGGTAGGACCAAGACCGACGTAAATTGTTTCAGATAAGATCGCCAAATAGCCCAATGCACCAAGGCCTCCTACACAAAGAATGACGCCATAGAAGAACATCAGCGTGTCCCACTCGGCTCGGGCAATGATTCCGAAAATATCGAAGTTGCCCTTTTCGACCATTCTAGGGCACTCTGGATCGGCACATTTACTGGTTATTTCTCCTGCGGCAGCCTCTGGACCAATATCGACGGTTCCGTTCTTACGGGCAATATCTCTCTTTTTGAGGTAATAGCCGAAAAATTTTAGGAAGCCCAGACCGGTCATCATGCCCAGTACGGGAGGGAGATGGAGGAAGTTGTGAGCCGATACGGCCATTGTGATGGTAAGCAGGAACAGGGCGATGACGATAAATCCACCCTCTTTAATGACAACCGTTTCATTAATAGCATCAGGTTTTTCGTTCGAGACGGATAACGACATAATGATGGCGGGAACTAACCAGTTCACCAAAGAAGGGATAAATAGCACAAAAAATTCATCGAATTGGATAATACCTTTTTGCCACACCATGAGCGTTGTTATATCTCCAAAGGGGCTGAATGCACCACCGGCGTTGGCTGCAACGACAACATTGATACAGGCTATCGCTATAAATTTGGTATTAATGCCGCCAACAGCCATGACCACTGCGGCCATTAGTAGTGCTGTTGTCAGGTTGTCTGCAATGGGAGAGATTAAAAAGGCAAGCGTCCCAGTGATCCAGAAAATGGCACGTAGTGAAAACCCTTTAGAAATCAACCATGCTCTGAGGGCATGAAACACGTTTAAAACTTCCATTGTATTGATGAATGTCATGGCTGCTAATAGAAACAGAAATAGTTCAGCAAACTCTAGCAAGTTATGACGGAATGCGGCCTCAGCCGTATGGGTATCGCCTATACTCATGTAGGCGAGGGAGACAAGGGCCCAAATAAGACCTGCCGCAACTAGAACAGGCTTCGACTTCCTAAGGTAGAGGAACTCCTCGCCGATAACCAAAGCGTAGGCGAAAATGAAGATGGATATTGCGGCAATGCCGTACCAGGATGAGGTTAAATTTGTTGCAGCACCGCTCGCCATGGCAGCCCATGCGGTGAGAGGGGCGGTAATAAACAGTAGTACAGTAAGAAGGGTAAAAGTTTTGCTTTTGCTCATCTTCATTGATCCATATTTTTGCTGGGGGCGGGGAACGGCCATTTCTAAAGAAGGGATCCTATCACAGAGATTAAGAACACTCATTACCGATGATGCTAAATCGTTGGTTATTCGAATAATTTCTATTTGCTGACTATCTCATAGCTTGGTAAGGTGTCGGATATTATTGGCTATTTATAGATAGGATAGCTTTAAATTGATTACTGAGGCGATATAGATGTACGAAGCAACTGGCAATCTAGACGATGTGGCATCTCGTTGGGTCACTTTCACCCTGGCTGATGAAATGTATGGTATTGAGGTGATGCAGATTCGTGAAGTGCTCCGCAGTCCGGAGATCTCACCAGTTCCTGGAGCGCCATCCTATGTGTTGGGAATTATTAATCTGCGTGGCAATGTCGTTGCCATTGTCGATACTCGCAGTCGTTTTGGTCTGCCTCCCCATGAGGTTGATGACAGTTCACGCATTATTATCCTTGAGGCAAAGGATTATATGATTGGATTTTTGGTTGATAGCGTTAGTGAGGTTGCTGAATTACGCTCTGCTGCGGTTGAGCCTGCTCCTGATACAGGAAGTCATGGTGGCGCCAAATATATCTCAGGGCTCTACAACCGCGATGATGGCCTGCTGATTCTTATTGATGCCAATAAGCTGCTCTCTGATGATGAGCTGGCTGAACTCTCTTCGTTTTAATTAGCTTTTAGCCTCCCCAATGGCTTGATATATAGCCTCCCTAACATTGCCTTCATCTATCGGATAACCATCTGTACTTGATATAAAGAAGAGATCTTCTGCACGCTCTCCGAGTGTGGTGATGCGTGCGTTGTGCAGTATGATTTTTTGCTCATTGAGTGCTTGTGCTATTTGAGCGAGCAGTCCCGGCTGGTCAGTTGATACAACCTCTATGACGATAGAATCTGAATTTTTCTCTTGGGAAAAATGGATCTGAGTCGGTATAGAGAACATTTTAAACTGTCTTGGCCTATTGTCACGTATCTGTTCAGGGGGCTGGTATTCTCCTGAGAGCATCTCTTTAAAGCGCGCTTCAAGTCGTTCAATTTGATGGAGATCACAAATGGGCTCGCCATTTTGATCCAGGATGACATAGGTATCCAGAGTCCAACCATCTTCAGATGACATAATTTTAGCATCAACAATTGAGAGTCCCATCTGTGCTAGCGCGGAGGTGATTTGTGAAAACAGGGAACTTATTACGGGTGTGTGGATGAACACTTCAGTCCCCCCGCGTTCACTATTTTGACGAATAGTGACCAGAGATGGCGCTGAATTATTGTGTAGAATTTGCTGAGTCTGCCAGCAGACATCTTTGGCGTTGTAGCGCCAGAAATACTCACTACGAAACGTGTTCCATATTTTATCAATTTGGGAGCTATTTTCTCCCTGCTCCTGAAGCCATTTTTTTGCCTCTTGACGAGTTAGCTGGCTTAGTTCATCCAGCTTGATCTTATTATTTAGTCCACGCCTCAGTGCTTTGGTCGTTTTACGATAGAGTTCAGTGAGTAGAGACTCTTTCCAGCTATTCCACACCGTAGGACTTGTCGCACGTATATCGGCAACCGTTAGTAGAAAGAGATAGTCGAGTAACGTTTGATCGCCGGCCAGCTCGGCAAATTGGTGGATCTCTGCAGGATCATTCAGATCTTTGCGCTGGGCAGTCGTGGACATGACTAGGTGATTTTCGATAAGCCAGCCGACGAGGTGGGTATCGTATTGACTGAGTTGATGGCGTTCGCAGAACGCCCGTGCATCAACAACTCCAAGCTTTGAGTGATCACCCCCTCGTCCCTTGGCGATATCGTGATAGAGTGCAGCGATATAGATCAGCTCGGGTTTAGGAAGCGTCGCCATAATTTTGCTGCAGAGAGGGAACTCATGGCTGAATTCTGTGACGGTGAGACGCCGTAAATTTCTCAACACTCTGAGAGTGTGCTCATCGACGGTGTATACATGAAATAGATCATGCTGCATCTGTCCCACAATAGATCCAAATTCGGGGAGGTAGGCCGCAAGGACGCCATAACGATTCATTCGTCTCAGGGCAAGGGTGATCCCTTTGCTCTGTTTGAGGAGTTCCATAAAGAGGGAGTGACATTTTATATCGGCACGAAAATCATCATCAATGCGGTCAATATTACTCCTGATGAGTCTTATTGTTTCTGCTCTGACTCCGGTGATCTCAGCGTTCTGTGCCATCAACAAAAATATTTCAAGTAGAGCAAATGGATATTGCTCAAAAATTTGCGGGTTAGATACCTCAATTAAATTGTTGTGGGAGTTAAAGCGACGGTTGAGAGTTTTAACTGTATCGTGCTGCCCCTTTCTTAGGATCTCTTGATCGTAGAGTTGTAGCAGCATCTCATTAAGACGTTCCAGCTCGGTAATTGTGCGATAGTATGCTCGCATAAATTGTTCAACGGCCATATGTGATTGATCGTTGCGGTAGCCAAACTGTTCAGCGAGGGAACGCTGATGGTCAAATAGTAGTCGGTCTTCACGTCGACCGGCAATGGAGTGAAGCCCGAATCGAACACGCCAAAGAAACTGTTCACCCTCATGTAATAGTTGATACTCTTCTTCAGTTAGAAAGTTATACGTAACCAGATCGGCAAGTCGCTCAGCTCCAAAATGTCGTTTGGCAACCCAGCCTATATTCTGGATATCCCTCAGACCACCGGGTCCCTCTTTGATGTTTGGCTCGAGGTTATAGGCGGTATCATTAAATTTAGCGTGTCGGTTTTGTTGCTCTTCTAGTTTTGCGGCAAAAAATAGTGTGCTGGGCCATATCTTGTCAGGGCCTGTCGCAGAACGCATCTGTTGATAGAGATTTTCTGAACCTGAAAGTAGGCGAGATTCCATTAAGTTGG
>JAOTST010000417.1 GCA_029864785.1 Chromatiales bacterium
GATTGAAAAACAAGCGGATGGTGTCGGAATAAAATGCTATTTGACCAAGCCCGTGCAGGCATCAACTCTTTACAACGCCATTATTGAATGCTGCGGCAGGGCTGAAAAAGGAAGTCTCCGAAAAAAACGCCATCCCCTGGAAAAAAGAAAACTTTTGGAAAAACTTGCCGGTGTTAAAGTGCTACTGGCTGAAGATCATGTCATCAACCAGCAGGTTGCCAGTGAAATGTTTAAAAGTTTGGGCATAGAGGTGGATATCGCTGCCAATGGCCAGGAGGCCGTGGAGATGGTCGCCAGTGGTGCGCACTATGATGCAGTGCTTATGGATGTCCAGATGCCGGTGATGGACGGGTTGGAGGCAACGAAGCAGATAAGAAAGATGAAGCGTGGGGCAACTCTGCCCATTATCGCCCTTACCGCCCATGCGCTCAGTGAGGAAAGGGAAAAGTGTTTCAGTTCCGGGATGAACGCTCACCTGCCTAAACCGGTGGAAGCTCTCAAACTCTATGAGACCTTGAGGGGGGTGATAGCACTGAAGGATGAAAACACGCAGATCGCCTCACGGCAGCATGATAATGTCTCACAGCCTGAGGAGTTGCCGGAATTAGCGGGGATAGATCTTGAATTGGCCATGATTCGCACCAATAACAATGTCAACTTGTTCAAGAAGATATTCAAGGATTTCTGTGACGAACACTCTTTCATTATTGAGAAAATGCAAGAGGCGCAAGCCCATGCGGATTATCAACGGATAAGAGCCTTGGCTCATACTCTCAACAGTACTGCCGCAAATATTGGGGCAACGTCCGTGCACCAGCGAGCGAAAAATCTTGAAGAAGCAATCCTGTTGAATAACACGGACTCTCTCGGCACCCTTATTGATTTACTTGAAAAACCGCTTCAGCAAATTTTCGCCTCCGCCGATAAGCTAAGAACTATTGAGACAATCACCGGCGAATCGGGAGACTATGACGAAGCTGTTTTGCGGGAGCAAAGCGAGCGGCTCATGGAACTTCTGGCTAAGAGAGACATGGCTGCCATGTCGGTTTTAGAAACATTAGTGGCAACAGTGAGCGGCAGTCGGCTTAGAAGGTATGTGGTTGGTATTGAAGGTGAAATGCAAAAATTAAATTTTGCCACAGCAATGGAAAAGTTAGAAGAAATGATGGCTGTGGTTGAGACTGATACCCGGTGAGGAGGAGAGATATATGCCAACAGAAAACAGGCAAATAATTCTGATTGTCGACGACACGGCGGCGAATATTCAGGTGCTCAATGAGTCGTTGCAAGCAGAGTATCGAATACTCTTTGCAACCACTGGTTGTGAGGCGCTCAAAGTGGCGTCGGAGTCGAATCCCGACCTTATCCTCCTAGATATCATGATGCCGGAGATGGATGGCTACGAGGTCTGCCAGAGAGTGAAAGCCGATCCGGCCCTCAAAGATATACCTGTCATTTTTACCACAGCCCTCTCCGAAGTGGTGAATGAAAAAAAAGGGCTTGATCTAGGAGCGGCAGATTATGTTACCAAACCAATTAACCATGACATCCTGAGATTACGAGTTAAGAATCACTTGAAACTCAAGAAGCAACGGGACCAGCTAGCCAAGCTTGTTGATGAACTTCAGGAAGCCATGGGTAAAGTAAAATTATTGAGTGGCCTTCTCCCCATTTGTGCATCGTGCAAAAAAATCAGAAATGATAAAGGGTATTGGACTCAAATTGAATTGTATATCAAGGAGCATTCCGAAGCTGAATTTAGTCACGGCATCTGTCCTGTTTGCGTGAAAAAGCTCTATCCTCTCTTGTCGGATGAGGATGGAAATATTCTTACGAAGTCGGGTGAGAGTAAGAAATAAGGATAATAATTTCAAAGATAATAAATAAGTCTATCGAATGAATTGAGCGCCAACATATTTCTGCATCGTCATGTGCTGTTACCCACAACGGGATCGGCATTCAATGGCGGTGAGTTAAACCTGCATGAGGCGTGCAACTTTCTGCTGGTCGAGCGTAGGTCGGGTTAGGGTGTTATGGTTCATCCAGATAACGCGTACCCGGCCCCCCTATTATGAGTGGCAAAATG
>JAOTST010000092.1 GCA_029864785.1 Chromatiales bacterium
GCGTCTCATTTAGTGAGTTCCAGATTGAGCCACATCTTTGCCATTGCGATAGGTGCTTAGATGTTTACGTAGAGTGGTTAGGATAGCGGGGCTAAAGACACCCTCTTGGCTCAGTTTGTCCATCGCTTGGGCGCTACCGGTTCGCCACCTGTTGATGGTTTCGGTGGGGGAATCGATGATCTCGATGCCTTGATTTTTAAGGGCCTCCATCGCCGCTAAATTGTCTTTTCGATTCTGTGTGTTGAGTTTGGCAAAGACGTTGTTCATGACCTCTCGGACAATGGCCTGATCACTGACACTCAATTTTTTAAATTTGCTCTTTTTTACGACCATCGTGCCGTAAAGATATAACAGCGGGGTGTTATTGAGGTACTTGACCCGGCTGTGCCACTGTAGGGCGATGGCACCGACGGTAGATGCGGCCACTGTATCAATCAGGCCGGTTTGTAGCCCTGTTAATACATCGGGTAGCGGCAAGCTGATGGGGGTGATGTTAAAGCTCGAAAATGCGGCGCGATTGACATTATCACCCTCGGGCATCCAAACCTTACTCTTTAGTAGATCATTGATGCTGTGAACCGGCTCCTTCGACATCATATAGGCAAATCCACCTCCACTGATGCCGAAACTAACGAAGCCGCTCTGATCAATTCCTTTGATGAGTTGGGACTCCATCTTGCCGCGCACATAGTCCACTTCCTGGAGGTTTCTAAAAACGAATGGCAGGGAGTAAATTTGCGAATCGGGGTAGATATCAGAGAGGCCGCCTCCAGTGAGGGCGCCGCCGTGAAGCTGTCCAATTCGTATTTTCCTAAGTACGCTCTTATCGTTTCCCATAATGCCGCCAGGATAGAAGCGGAATTTTACGCGTCCGTTCGTCCGCTGTTTAACCTCTTTGGCACCCTTGCGCATCTGTTTCATCCAGCTTGTACCGTCAGGGGCGATCGATGCAATCTTAAAGGTAACAGCCTCTGACTGAATGGGTAGCCATAATGAGAGTAGCAACAGGGTAAGCGGTAATGATTTCACAGGTTACTCCAGAAAGTAGTCATCAGATTCAGCCAGTAACTCTTTGGCCTTGCGTTGTGCCAGTACATTGCTCAAGGTCATCCCGCTGACAACAGGATCGGCTTTGATTGCAGTTGTTAAGAGCTCATCGTGCAGTTTTCGGTTGAAGACAATGCGCGCATAGCGATTGGCATACTCAACATATACATTGAGGTTTTTCCCTTTTGATAGTTCCAGAGCGCGCTTGAAGTGGCGCTCACCATCAGCCGGACGTCCACCTAAAGAGGGAGGGAGTAGGCTCTTTAAAATACCAAGATAGAGGTGTGCTTCTCCATCACGATAAGACTCATTGAGTGCAACAACGCGCTGTAACATCGCTTCTACCTTGGGAACCTCGGCGATGGCATTCCAATCATCACTGCGTTGTTGAATCCATAGTGCCCAGCTCATTGCGTCGGTATAGAGTGCATCGATGTTTTCAATAGAAATCTGCTCAATCAGCGGATCAATTTCAGAGACGGGGATGGTTGTTAGTTGGCAACTGGCCTTAACTTGTAGGCAGAGTGCCCGATTGGCGTAGTTGCGTGCTTTATTGCTCATCCGCGCGGCACGCTCGCTATCATCAACAAAGACCGCTGCATAAAGGGTATAAAGGTTGGCACCTGCCATCAATAGTGAACTATTTTCGGGTTCGCCATTGATCATCCCCTCAATCAGTAACAGGTAAGAGGGAGCGCCATCACGAATGAGTTCAGGATCATCCTGATTGACGATGGCTCCAGAGATATTGCTGGCGAGTTTTCCGGTGATCATCGAGGCGCAGCCACTAAATAATAGTGACAAGAGAAGCGATAGAGTAAGAAGAACCGAGCGTGCCATTATGATGCTTTTATAATAATTTGGTGACCGGCAAACTCAACGACCTGACCGTTACGAATCTTGCAACGTTTGCGTTGTTCAATCGCCCCATCAACCGTAACCTGACCCTCGGCAATGACCGACTTTGCCATGCCGCCACTATCACAGAGGCCCTCTACCTTGAGCAGGTCATTGAGCGCGATATATTCATGCCCTTCCAGAGCAAACTCCACCATCTATATTTAATCCTTTTCAGTCCCGAGAAGAGTCAACAGTGCTTGGGCATGCTCGGCGGCTTCGCGACCGATATCGGTTAGATAACCGCCATCAACTTGAGTGATAAATTCATTATTGTGGAGCCGTTCAGCAGCAGCAATGGCGTTTGGCGCCGCCGAGTTATTATGCACTTTAATCCCCTCCTGAGTGGTGGTCAGGTTGAAGAGGGCTAAAATGGCTAGTTCATCGATCTGTTCGGGAGTGAAGGGCACGGCAAAAACCTCATAACTAACTAAATTGGGATACCAAGCATAATACTCGTGGGAGGGAGAGTCTATGTGATAATTTCATCTCTACTGGCGATGTTAATGCTTAACAAACATGCGATAGCCGATTTTTGGCATGAAATGCCTCCGAAATGGCCTAAAACCTTAGCGCCCACGGGTATGAGACATCACACTCAGACCGATGGCGGCCTGCTCACAAAAGTGCTTAAAGCCCATAAAAATCTCATCGTTCAACTCTCGACCACTCTGGCCTCGGTCGGCAAAGAAGAGTCCTTTAGGTGAACCATCGATAACAATCGGCATCAGGAAAAAATCGCCGGTTCCCACAAGTTTTCGAATGCCCTTAGGAAGTTCACCCATTGGGCCGCCCGATTTGTGCCATTGCGGCTTCTGCATAGAGAGCGAATCGGTAAAGATATTGCTCTTTCGTCCACCGGGTTCGACAAGATAGGTTCCCTGGAACTCATCGCGCTCATCTCCCAGTGCATACTTAATGGTTAATGAGTGACTTGTAGGCAGCAGCAGGGCAAACCAGGCGCGATCCATCCCGAGACCCCGATAGATCCCCTCTAGAACCATGCCCATCATGGCGTTGATATCGATCTTCTCATTAAGCATTGCTGAGAGTTCGCGCAGGATACTGAGCTGTAGCAGATAGTCGGGCTCTGCTCCGGCGGCCTGCTCGCGAGACTCCTCGATCTCCTCCTCGGTGGGCGGAAGCGGAATAAGCTGTCCGGCAACAGTTGCCCCACAGCTTGCTGCGGCGTGGCGTGCCACATGCGCGTTGTCGCTGATCATCTGATTACACTGTTCAGGGTTGATGCTGAGCAGTTTAGAGACTTCGCCAAAAATCTCATCAACCTCACTAGAGTCCCAGCCATTTTCCAGCTCGGTCACGGTCTTCCAGGAGAGATCCATAATTTTGGAGCGCACCGATTTTCTACGCCCCCCCTTAACATACTCCTCCAGCACAGGGCTAAGGTGCCACTCACGGTTCAGTGCCACGGTTAACTCATCAAGGGTGAATCCTAATACGCGTTTCTCAGCCAGTTTGTCATCGCCATCGGAGAGCGCCAGCTCCTCATGCAGTGCCTCATCCATACCGTATGGGAAACACCAAAAGACCATATGTCCAATGTTTTGTAACAGGGCGGCGATAAAGACCTCTTCGGGGGAGTCATCACCACACTCCACCGCAAAAACCTTGGCCTGAACCGCTGCATGAAATGAGCGAGCAAGCTCCAACATCACCCGATCCTCTGACTTGCCGTTTAGAAGCGAATCGACGATGGCGATGGATAGGGTGATATTGCGGATTGAGTCAAACCCCAGAACCACCACAGCACGGCTTACCGTAGTGATGGGGGCACCGGTCGGTCTAAAAAAGACACTATTGGCAAAGCGCAGTACGCGGGCGGTCATCGTGCTGTCTTGCAAGATGACCTGAGTCAGCTCGGCAACAGATGAGTGTGACTGTTGTGAAATTTCGGCAATTTTATTCACCGTATGCGAGAAGATCGGCATCTCCTCTTCATTGAGACGAGTGACCCACTGCGCTAGATTTTTTGGGGAATTTGCCATTGTGCCTTAATTGATGATTATTTGAGAAAGAGCGCTATGTTACCGCGTAAGCTTTGAAGGCTTCAAATTTAAGCGCAAATGGCCGTCTGTAGATTAACGTCAGTTCTTGGCCATTACGCGGTAGCAGAGCCACATGCGGGCGATATTAGAGGTCATTTTTTCAGCCCGTCTAGCCATTTGTAGCCACGCTCCATGCCCTCTCTTACATCGCAAGCGCCAATTAGCCCGCCTGCAGCACAAGGTTGTGTTGGCAGGCAACGAATATCGAGCATGTGGTTGGCTTCATGCATACGAGTCAATGTTCCGTAAGTGCCGCAGCGGTAGTTATTGGCATCAATGAAGTTAATCACAGAGGTAGAGCGACTCTCTATCGTTGCATTTGATGGGTTGAAGGCGTTGCAGAGTTGTTGCGATTGATCCGCAGGAACAACCACATCTTTATTGCCATGCAACACGAAAATAGGCGGTGAGTTTTCATTTACATAGTGGGGGAATGTATTGAGTTTAAGCGCTTCCTGGTCATACGTATCGCCCTCTTTCATTCCGAGGAAATCACGTAATAATTTTAAGCTCTCTAAATAATTGGCGTACTCTCCTCCCGGTTTGGCCTCGGCTACAAATTTCTCAAAATCGGTTGGTGGATAGTAGAGCATCGCTGCGGCAATCTGCGATTGGCGATGGCTTAAGAGCCAGCCGGATAGATGTGCCCCCGCAGATTGACCAAATACGAGCACCTTCGTATCAGGAGCTGCCCCCACAACCTCACCATTTGTCTTGACCCAATCAAGAGCTGATTCGGCATCGGACACAATTTTCTTCCATGCCGCATTTTGACAATCGGTTAAATGATAGACATCACCCACAAGGCGATAGAATGGGGCAAAGACAACATAGCCGCGATCAGTAAAGTGAGAAATCTCAGACTCAAGACCCATAAACCCAAAGTTACGATACTTCCAACTACCACCATGAATCGCCAGCATCGGCTTTAACCCCGTGGCGGTTGGGTCTTTCTTATAGATGCGCATCTCCAGTTGGCACTGTCCCACCTTTTTATAGCGAACGCGCTTCATAAAGGGCTGATGGTTATTTTTTAACGGAAGAGCGGTTACATAAAGACGAGTACCGTAAGCAAGCGACCACTTACGAGTTGGATCGCCCCCAATCGGTGTGTCATTAGGTTTCCAACTACCGGCATCGCCCAATATGGGAGCACCTTCGCCACCAAGAATCTCCTCACAGAAAAGTTTTTTTGATGGGGGCTCATAACTGATAGGATATTTACACTGCGCATCAACCGCGTAATTTGCGGCCTTATTCTTCCAGCTGACCTTAATACATGAACCATCATCCTGTTTGCTATAAAGAGCTGGGGTGGCCATTTTACGAGAGATAAAGAGCATAACCTCTTCACATGCCAGTGTAGAACTGAGCATCTTTTTTACGGCGGCCTCATCCCCCTTTGCCAAAAGGCGGGAAATATCTTTGTATTGATCGGCGATGTAGCTCTGGACATGAGGAAGATGCAACGCCTCATTAAGTGCTTCGCTTGGATGATATTGTGTAACGTTGTTGGATTTAGTATCAATTGAACTACAGCCAGATAGAGCAACAAGCGCTAATAGCACTAAAATTGCATGGCGTGTGACGGCTCTTCCCATAGTGTAATAGATCATCCCTGTACTCCCATTGTTATTATTTTAGTTTCAAAAACTCACCGTCAATAATCATTAGTTTTACACCATTTTTGGTAACTGATCGATGCGAGCTTAATTCGTCAGACACTACATATGACATGCCCGGAGTTAAAATAGAATTCACACCATCTTTTTGTTCATTAACAACCTCACCATCTAGACAGTGCACGATGTGTCCTTTTTCACACCAATGATCGGCGACATAACCGGCTGAATATTCAACCACTCTTATTCTTAAACCATCAAATTGAAGTGTTTGCCAATAGGCGATTCCAGACTCTCCTTGATGTTCGGTTTTTGGAACTTTTGACCAATCAATTGTTTGAAAGGGGATGTTTTTATTATTCATGTTTTATTGAGTTGTTATCAACCATGAAGAAGTTTTTGGTATAACGTTTGAAATAAGGAGCACGGCGTATTGTTGGAGCAGCGTCCCAGTCCACGCCTTTTGTGGGCGAACTTGATTGATTTGTTGGGTATTTTTTTATGGGAAATCAACCCCAAGTGTATATGTCACGCCCCTACTGTAACTTTTTTTAAAATCAACGGTAACCGATAGCTTTTTATTTAGATCTTCTTTTAGCCGTTCAATTTGAAAAAGGATTAAGTCTTTTATTTTACTAAGCTTATCAGGATGAATATCAATAAGTATGGGCATAAATTGAAATGCATCATTTGACTCATTGAGTGAAACTTGAACTGTATAAGCATTATTGATTTCATTTTTAGAGGTATATGAATGATTATCTGTATCGCGATGAGCGTAAAGTTTGTTTCGCGCCTCAATTACTTTTTCATGTGCAATTTTAAATTCATCATTTGGAAAATTTTCATAAGATGAAGGGAGAGGCCCAAGGCCGCTAGCTTCATTGAAGTTTTTTGCATAGGTCGTAATTACTCCTGCCATCATTGGCGGAA
>JAOTST010000418.1 GCA_029864785.1 Chromatiales bacterium
AACGCCGATCCTATCCAGGGTTTGGCTGTCGAAACCCTACTGCTTAGCCCCGTTGCGATAGGTTATCTGATCTGGCTTTCTCTCAATCAGCAGCTCGGTTTTTTCAATGTCTCCTGGGAGCTTAGCCTTCTACTTATCGCCGCAGGCCTAGTCACCTCTATCCCTTTAATCGCCTTCGCCGGAGCCGCCAACAAACTCCCACTCTCCACCCTCGCCTTTCTACAATATATTGCTCCAAGTATTACCTTTATTCTGGCGATATTTGTCTATAACGAACCCTTTGGCACAAGCGAACTCCTCACCTTCTCACTTATTTGGATTGCCCTGCTCATCTTTACCTATGAAGGGCTACTCTACCAACGCCAGAGAAAGATCGAATCTGCCGAAATTGACCTTTTTTAAAGAACCCTCCTACTCATCTAACCACCTCATCCTGAAATATCTAAAATTTCCATCAAATAGCGCTTGACAGGATATTAAAATATACTAATATTCTTATTCGAACAGGTGGCAAATTAAGCGAGAGTTTCAAATGTGCATTAGAGCAGGTGGACAAAACGAATTGGAATCGGTCAAAAACCTCATGAGTATGAGTCTAATGGCTGTTATTTCTGATGTCCTGGATATCGATATTGATGATATTGACAACGCTAATCACCTCAAGAGTGACCTCAAAATGGATACGCAGTCGCGCCAGGCACTTGAGGCCGAGATCTCCGATCTCTTTGACGGTTTGCAGATCAACTTAAATCAGGTCGATACGGTTGGCACTCTTTTGGAACTGGTTGTTCACAATGAATTTAAAGATGTTGCCGAATATCTACCTGGCGGCGACTTTCTTCAACACCCCGCCCTCCAATCAGCAGCCTGAGACTCCCCTCAGCCGCTCTGAAAGAGGAGTTCTCGCTCCTCACGTCTGAATATTACCCCTCTAGATTCAGACCTAAATGATAAATATCGGCTCTCTTTGTAGAGCGCACACCTCATTTCCTCTATAATTTTTATGCTCTATCTAAAAAAATATAAAAGGAGGACATGGCGTGGGCCCAATAATAAAAGGCATCAGCTCATTACTGTTAGCATCTATTTTAGTGATCTCTCTTATTTCAACGGGCGTACTCGTCTGGACTGAGCTCATCTAAAAAGAGCGATCAAATTTTTCCTTTGAAACAAAAAAAGGCTCCTAAAAAGGAGCCTTTTTTTGTACCGAAAGTAACGGCCGACTACAGTGACAGCAGCCCTTGAGAAAACGGCTAACGATTAACCAGCAATATCCTCAAGTTTCTTAGCGCGAATCATCTGACCATCAAGGGCAGCTTCTTTGCCGCTGTGACCAAAGGCAACCGCCATCAGGTTCGAGTAGTAAACTACTGGAATATCAAACTTGGTGCCATAGGTCTTGTTGATGTGACCCTGATAGACCTCAACATTCATCTGACACACAGGGCAAGGGGTTACGATCATATCGGCACCGCCATCGTAGGCCGCTTCGATAATGTCCTTAACCAGACCCTGTGACTTCTCAGGCTCAGAGAACATCAGTGCACCACCACAGCATGAGACTTTCTTTTCGTAGTTCTCAACGGGCTCTGCACCGAGGGTCTCAACCATCTTGTCCAGGTACATAGGGTTCTCGAAAGACTCCCCATCGATACCGAACGGACGGTTGGTCTGACAACCGACATAACCGGCAATCTTAAGACCTTCCAGAGGTTTGGTTACTTTAGATTTAATCTCTTCGTAACCTACATCTTCAACCAGCACTTCAACCATGTGACGCGCCTTAGGAGCCTCGCCTTCGATCTTCAAACCAATCTCACCCAGTGCAGTGTCGAGACCCTCTTTAACGCGAGGATTCTCTTCCATGCGCTCAGCAGCTTCGCGAGTTGCGAGCCAGCAAGCGGCACATGGACTAACGATATCTTTCTGGCCGTGGGCCTGTTGAGATAGCGCCAGGTTACGTGCACTTAAAGAGAGACGGGGTAGCTCACCACCACCGGCATAACCGATAGATGCTGAGCAGCAGTTCCAGTCTGGAATCTCTTTAAGCTCAATATCGAGGTCATTACAGA
>JAOTST010000420.1 GCA_029864785.1 Chromatiales bacterium
ACAGATAGATAATATCGCCGCCCGTTCAGAGTCCGATCGCGATGCCTTCATCTCCCTTGGAGCCGACCCTGCAAAGTGTCAAACCTTAGGAAACATTAAATATGCATCGTCTACGGAGAAGGAGAGGCTCGAACCCTTTAATGAGATTAATCGTCCTATTGTGGTTGCCGCCTCAACCCGAGATGGTGAAGAGCAGGTTATCGCTACGAGCTGGAGAGCAGCAACGACCGATAACCATCTACTGGTCATTGTGCCACGCCACCCTGAACGTCTTATTGAAATCCTGAAGGATCTAGCTCGTTACAGCATCGCCATCCGTAGCCGAGGGGAGATTCCAACTGATAAAACGGAGATCTACCTTGCCGATACCTTTGGCGAGCTAAAACGATTCATGGCCGCTAGTGATCTGGTGATTATGGGCGGCTCTTTTGTACCGCAGGGGGGGCAGAACCTGATCGAGCCCGCCGCGATGGGCAAGGCGATTATTGTTGGCTCCTATATGGATAACTTTACAGATGAGACGCAAGACTTATTGGATCAGCAGTCCCTGGTTCAAGTCACCAATACTGATGGTGATGCGCTTTCGCAAAAAATATCCGTTCTTCTCAAGCACCATCAAGAGAGAAAACGTCTCGGGAAGCAGGCAGAACAGTTTGTAAAGAGTCATGCCAATATCATTGAGCGTTACATGGCATTTGTAGAGAAGAGCATCTCTATGCTCAACTAATGGGGCTGATATCCGATCAATAGCTGTTGCCAGTCACTGTCGCTGAAATAGAACGGCGCATGACTTGCCTTAAATTTATCCAGCGAACGACGTAATCGCTTCAAGTTTGCTTGCTGCCATCCCCCTCCAGATAAACGCTTCTCCCCACGATCAAAATCGATCAAATAAAATCGCCCATCATCACCGAGCATGATGTTACGTGCATTAAGATCCGCATGATAGATACCCCTTTGATGAAAAGTTGAGATGGTCTCACCCAGCTGATTCCACTGCTCAGGATCGATGGGCTCACGTAACAGAATCTCCGCAACCGGCTGGGCTTGTAGACGACGCATTACCAGATCAGCTCGATAGAGAAGCCCCGCACTCACCACTCGTGCAGCAACCGGCTGTGGCACGGGTAGCCCGCTGCGATAGAGCTCATCAAGCAGATGCCACTCGCGCCAGGCGCGGCTATTGGCCCGTGATAATCCAAAATATTGATCCGCCAGAAATTTAGCCGGAAGGCCTCCACGGCGATAGTGACGCAGTACAAATTCACCCTCATCAGTAGAGAAGAATATCGCCTCTCCACGACCTATAGCCGTATCGATGGTATCCGTCGAATTTTGATCGAAAAACTGATCATCAACCTGCGTTATAATCTCATTATCAAATAGAAAATAACTATTATCGGATCTAGTTTCTTGCGCGCTCATTCTGCCTCGTTGCCACTCTCATCACCACCGGACTCTCTCTGTATTCTCAGGCTATCGGCTATTGGTGATATCAGCCACACCCTGCCCATCCTACGCACCATTCAACATGCGTGGCCGACAACCCGGATCAGCTGGATTATCGGCAAGACCGAGTATGAACTAGTCAAGGACATTGAAGGTGTTGAATTTATCATCTTTGACAAGAAAAGGGGATTAAAAGGCTATCTTGATATTCGCAGAATGCTCAAGGGTCGCCACTTTGATCTGCTACTGCATATGCAGATGTCGATTCGCTCCAGTCTCATCTCCTTTCTTATCGACTCCCCCATTAAACTTGGCTTTGACCGGGCTCGCGCCAAGGATTATCAATGGCTCTTCACCAACCATCAGATTGAGGCGCGCCAAAGAGAGCATGTAATCGACAGCTTCTTCGGCTTTACCGATGCCATCGGTATTAGCGATAGGGTGTTGGAGTGGAATATTCCAATCCCTAAAGAGGCGCAGCGCTATGCAGAACAGCAACTACCGAGAGGTGATAAATATCTGGTCATCAGTCCATGCTCCAGTATGGCCTACCGCAATTGGCTACCTGAACGGTATGCCGCCGTAGCTGACTATGCGATGGAACAACTAGGATATCGGGTTG
>JAOTST010000419.1 GCA_029864785.1 Chromatiales bacterium
TACTAGCCCTCTATTTGATGAGGAGGGCAACGTGCTCTATGTGGGGGAGAATATCTATCCAATTCCTCCGCAGAGTGAAACCAATATTTTACTCGGACGTTCAGGGGCGATGATTCGTATGGTAAGTATGCTACAGCGAGTAGCACCGACACATACAACCGTACTCCTACTCGGGGAGAGCGGGGTGGGTAAGGAGTGTGTTGCCAACTATATTCATCAATACTCTCCTCGCTCAAAACACCCTTTTGTAATTGTCGATTGTGGCGTGCTGGGGGAGCAGCTTATTGAAAGTGAGCTCTTTGGGCATGAAAAGGGCGCTTTTACCGGAGCTACTTCACGCAAAATAGGTCTCTTTGAATCGGCTCATGGGGGCACGTTGGTCATCGATGAGATTGGCGAGTTGCCACTGGCACTACAGACCAAGCTGCTACGGGTACTTGAGTCGGGAACCATTCGTCGACTTGGCGGCAGTGATTATATTAATATCGATGTGCGTATTATTGCGGCGACCAATAAGAGTCTTAAGGAGATGGTTCAGCAAGGGACTTTCAGGCAAGATCTCTATTATAGGCTCTCTGCATTTCCAGTTACCATCCCTCCGCTTAGAGAGCGCTTAGATGATATTGCGCCACTGGCTGAGAAATTTCTCAGATCCAATGATGATGGGTCACAATTTCTTCCATTAAGTGCGAATACGCTTGAGCATTTGATGAGCTATGACTATCCAGGGAATGTGCGAGAGTTACGAAATATTATTGAGCGAGCGGCGATACTTGCATTTGGTACGGGAGGGATTGTTGCGGATCACATCATCTTTGAACATGAAAGCTATCAACAACAAAATAGTCTAACCCACAATTCGAGTCAGACGGCTGTAGCAAACAGTAGATTGGGAACAGACCAAGCGAATGGCTCACAGAATGAAACACGCTCTCTGACTGAACTATTGAAGCCTCGAGGGGCGCGCCTCTCTGATGAAGCGGTTATTGATGCGCTTAAGAAAAGCGGGGGGCATCGATCAGATGCAGCAAGATTGTTGGGTGTGAGTGAAAGGACGCTTTACCGCTATGTGCAGAAGTTAAGAGAGGAGTAGCCTCTATGAGTTATCTAACGTAGAGAAAAAAAAGCCCCGAAAATCGGGGCTTTTTTGTTATATACACTCTTAACGAGTGAGTCTTTGATCCTTTAGGGCTTAACAGTAGGAAGGCCTAAAGTCTCCCAGCTCTGCATCCCGCCACGATAGTATTTCAGCTTGTTTGCAGGGTATCCCAGCTTAACCAGTGCTTTGATAGCCAGTGGGGACTGTCCACACCACATGCCATTACAGAACTGAACCAGGGTCTTGGCTTTACTGAAATCCCAGCTGCCATCATCCTTTTCAACGGCTCCAAATTTTTCCAAGGCATCAGCGATAGTGACATCGTTAGCACCTTTAGAAGCGACTAGCTTGGTAAAAGGCACATTGATAGAGGTAGGAATGGTTCCGCGTTGAGCCCAATCGGGAGTGCGCGCATCCACAATTAAAATACTCTTGTCGCCATCACCGGCCAGTTTTGCATAGTAGAGCACCTCTAGTTCTGCAACGGTTTCAACGCCTGGAGCGGCGATCCATGGACGAATACAGAAGGGAGGACACTTTCGTGAGGTCTTCTTAAACGACGGGTTAATGGTATTTTTTTGGTTTTGATTACGTTTTACGGCATAACCTGCAATATTGATGCTCGAAAGCTTAGGAGTGATCTTGACCTTAATTTTCGCATCATTACTACCCAAGGCTTCAAGTGACTTTTGATTAAATTGGGCTAATTTCTCTTTTGGTTTTGATTCTACTGTGGCGCAACCAGCCATAAAGCTCACTGCCGCTCCAAGGATGATCGATTTGATAATCCACTCTTTTTTTAGATTTAACATGTAATATTCCTCTAAGAATTCTGTTGTGGTTTAGGTTTAAGGTTTAACAGTTGAGAGACCTAAAATCTCCCAGTCCTGCATACCATTTCGATACCACTTAAGTTTCTCGGCAGGATAGCCCAACTTCAGAAGTGCCTTGATGGCGAGAGGCGACTGCCCA
>JAOTST010000421.1 GCA_029864785.1 Chromatiales bacterium
GCTCTAAATTGAGAGCCAATTATTTTAATCCTGATTGGGGTCATGGATTCGGCAACCCTTGGGGTTATGGTGATGAGATTCTTAAAGTTAAAGAAGCAGCAATACGATTAGATATAGCCGTATAACGCCGCCAATAACCAGCATACCGTAGCGGGGATGATTTTGTGCTAGCTCTTTCAGCGCAAAATAAGCACTGCGGAGGTATGTCTGAGTTGATTGGCTTTGTTATACCTGACATTAGGTTGAAAATACAAAATGCTTGATAACGAGACCAATAACAATAGAGATAACCGAGAGTGCGACTATCCCTATTGGCTTCTTGTACCAATTATTACCGCCATCAGTGTTGTCGTTTGTTTGTAGCTCCGGGTATTTATCTTTTAATTCGATTTCCTTAATGCAGGTTTTAATGACCAATGTTGCTCGTGAATATCCATCTCTCCAATAATCTTTATAAGCATGATGGCCTGTGTTGTATACGCGATCCGTAGGCTTAAATGTTACGTTATTGAGAACTTCTAGGTGTTCTGAGCCATCTGGGTAAGTTGTTTTTACGATTATTTTTGCATCGTGCAATAACTCATCTGCTTTTTCATAATCAAGCTCATTTAAGGCATTTAGTCTTCCTAAAAGAGATTTGAATTCATTTACAATGGACATTGGAATTTCTCATTAAGGGTATAACGGATAGCTAAGCAGGCGCATAAACCTGTTTTAGGAAACAAATATATGGTTGGCGCTCTGCTTGAGCGAATGGTTATAACTACTACAGAGTGAATATGCTATGAATTGGATAAAAGACATACCAAGAGAAGATGGTTTTTATTGGGTAAGAGATGATGCGCTTGAAGGTGATGAGGGTGATTTAATTGAGAGCAAGGTTTTTACCTTCGTTGAAGCTAATCAAAATTCAGGCGTGATGATGTTTAGGTTTGCCGATAAAACTAGCTGGCATAAATTCCCAGATAGCGGAAGTGGATATAGTTATAGTGAGAAAATAACACCGCCAAAGAATGAGTTATAACGGCGTAAAACAGGGGCGAACCCATACCGTTGAAAAGAACGCCGCGTTACCTGAGTCCCGCTGATTTTACATTGTTAGGCGTGAACTAAGCCACCTTAAACCGAGGATTAATAAAATGTGTGAAGATATAGAAGAAATGATTAAAGCGTATCTTGAGGATACAGGGCAATTTATTTACGGGAATTTTGTTTCTGTAGAGCAAATACACGCCGGAAATATTGTGATTACTGATCAATCAAAAGACGGGCATTACAAAGATACAATTCATGTGAACACTCTTGATGTGCTTGCGTGGATGTTTAAGAAATTTAAGGCTGATTAATGACGCCTAACGTTCAAAATTAGCGGCGGCACAATGAAGTAACTACGAAGCGCCGCGTTTTGACCGTCCGACTATATTTTGTTTGTTAGGTGTTTTTAATAAAGGAACTGAAATGATACACAAGCAAATGCAACTTATTGCCACCGCTGTGATGGCAAGAAAAGAAGAGCTGATTAAAGCCGCGATTACTCACGCCATTGGCGATGAAGATTGGGATTTGGATGAAATGCGTACTAGAGGTGAATTTAGAGTGAACCCCAACGGATCTGAAATATTCGTATTCGATGACGTAGATATGATCCAGTTTAATGTTGTTGAGCCGGAAATAACCGCAAGCCAAGTTCACACGGTTTTGAAGATGACGCAACCGTTTAAGCTGCTATACACCTAACGACAAAGTTCAGGGGCTACTAGCCAATGCAGGCCTTAAACGAAGAGGATGGAAACTATGAACGACAAGAATACTGAGAGCGTCGCGGCTAGTAGTCCGCTGGAACGCCTTGTTATGCGTGTTGCTGACGTTGAGCTTAGAACTTGCGATATACATTTAACATCTACTGGAGAGCATGTAACGGCTGAGATAGTCAAATGGCATGACGGAGAAGAAACTTGCCATACCATTGCTTGCTGGCGAAAGGGGAAAGATGGTTTCGATTTAAGCTTCATCGGTGATCGCCCTTTCGAGGCATGTGATGGTGATTTGTTCTGGCGACTAGCGAAG
>JAOTST010000422.1 GCA_029864785.1 Chromatiales bacterium
CAGCTGGTTAGAGCACATCACTCATAATGATGGGGTCCCAGGTTCAAATCCCGGTGTAGCCACCATACAATACAAAGGCTTAGCTTCGGCTAGGCCTTTTTTATTTTCACGGGGACTAAAAAGGGATCAAAATATCCCCAACTGTTATTACAGAAGCTAAATAGTGACTCCTTCGCTTCTTTATCAAACTCAAATGAAGAAATGTCACAGGACAACAATTTATTACATTACTATCCCAACCCATCCAGAATTTTTCTCATCCGTTTTGCGAGTTCAGCCTGGCTATAGGGCTTACTTAACAAGTTGGTATTAAAGCGCGCTTGACCGTTGTAAGCCACGGCCTTCCCAGTATATCCAGATGTCAGAACCACCTTAAGTTTTGGGTGATTGATAGTTGCCAGTTCTGCCAGTTCATAACCATTGATATCACCGGGCATTACCACGTCACTAAACAACAAATCAATAGAGGGCTCTTCAGCCAGACAATCCAGCGCCTGTGATCCATTAATAGCCGTTAGCACCCGATAGCCAAGTATTTCTAATGATTCGCGAGCAATTTCAAGAAGGTCTGCCTCATCATCTACGACCAAAATGGTCTCATGTCCCTTAGGCAAGACCTCCGGCTGACTGCTTTCAAGCAGAGTTGGCTCTTTGTTACTATATGTTCGCGGCAGATATAGTCGAAATGTGGTGCCAATTCCCTGCTCTGAGTAGACATTGATATCTCCTCCAGAACGTTTGACAAAACCATACGCCATGGCCAGCCCTAATCCTGTGCCTTTCCCTTGCTCCTTAGTAGTATAGAAGGGTTCAAATATACGTTCCCGCTGATTTTGAGGGATCCCTTCACCACTATCACTGACTGATAACTCTACATATTCTCCAGGGATTATATTCGGGTTCTTAGTGCAGTAGGCAGCATCAAGGGTAACATTACGAGTCTCAATAGTGATCTGGCCATGTCCTGCCATAGCATCACGGGCATTAATGCTCAAATTGAGCAGGCTATCTTCAAAATCTCCAGAATCAATCTCAGTCGGCCATAGATTTTCATCTAGCTGGTATACCACCTCTATTTCTGGAGTAAGCGATCGAGCAACCAAGCTATCCATCTCGTTAATCACTTGGTTAATATCAGTGACCATTGGTAGTGCTGTTTTATCCCTGGAGAAACTAAGTAGCTGCTTGGTCAAATCGGCGGCGCGTTTAGAGGCTCTTCGAATGGGGGCAATAAACTTATTAGACTGTTCGTCGAGTGTTAGGTGCCGTTCTAGGAAATCTATATTGCCAAGGATAATTCCGAGGAGATTGTTAAAATCGTGTGCGATACCTCCCGTAAGTTGACCGATGGCATCCATCTTCTGGGATCGACGCTGCGCATCTTCTGCCTGCTTACGACCTGTCATCTCCTTCGAGATGGTGTCTGACATAAGATTAAAAGCCTCCGCTAACTGCCCTATTTCATCCTTTGATGTAGCATTAATTTTAACATCATAGTTTCCTTTGCTAATTGAAATAGCCTGATTTTTTAATTTTTCTAGCGGAGTGGATATAAATTTTGCAGTTCGGTGAACTATAGTAAAAATTAATATAAGAATAATTACTGCGCTCACGGCAATAATTTTTTGGGTCTTCGACAACAATGTACGGAAGTGTTCTTGTTGTTCCTTAACCTCACTCAACGATTGATTGTATTGTACTTTTAATAGATTTTGGTTTTCCTCAGCATAACCATGAATATTTTTTTGATAATAGTGGAGAATATCTTCTTTGGTTTTTCTGGATTGCCACATATCAACAAACATCCGAGTCCTTTTGGTTAGCTCACTGATACTCTTTTTAATTTCTTCAAAATGTTTTACTTCACTATCATCCTTATTATATAAAACCTGACAATATTTGATATGTTCTCCAAGCTCCGTAGTCTGGTTATCAATTTTAATAATGAGTTCGACGATAGAGGTGGTAGATGGGGGTTTATGCCCTAAATCCATATTATGAATAGCTAATAGGATTTCATCGAGATCTAGACTTAAGCGGTTATTTTTGTGTAGAAGCATCTGG
>JAOTST010000423.1 GCA_029864785.1 Chromatiales bacterium
AGTCCTTCCTGCCACTGCAGCCACTCTGCAAGCGTGGAGAAACGCATTTAATCGATGGAAGCTCGTCCCATAAGAATACCCAGCACCGATGCGACCTTATTACGCATCTCACGGCGGTCGACAATCATATCGATAGCGCCTTTTTCGAGTAAAAACTCACTGCGCTGGAACCCTTCAGGCAGTGTTTCGCGTACCGTCTGTTCGATAACCCGAGGACCTGCGAAGCCAATCAAGGCGTTGGGTTCGCCAATATTAATATCACCCAACATCGCCAGACTGGCCGAAACACCCCCCATGGTTGGGTCCGTCAGCACAGAGATAAATGGCAGTCCCTTTTCGCTCATACGCGCAAGGGCCGCTGAGGTTTTGGACATCTGCATCAGAGAAAAGAGCGCCTCCTGCATACGCGCTCCCCCACTGGCTGAAAAACAGATCAGCGGCAATTCATGCTCAATTGCATAATCGACAGCACGCACAAATTTCTCACCAACCACCGAGCCCATGGAGCCACCCATAAAACGGAACTCAAAGGCGCACGCGACCAGAGGAAGTCCCTTTACCTGTCCCATCATGGCGATCAGAGCATCCTTCTCACCAGTGTTTTTCTGAGACTGAACAATACGATCCTTATAGCGTTTTGAGTCTTTGAACTTGAGTCTATCAACGGGACTCAGGCTCTCACCGATCTCAACACGCGGCTCGGGGTCAAGGAAGTGTTCCAGCCGCTTACGGCCACCGATACGCATGTGATGACTACACTTGGGGCAGACATCCTGATTGCGTTCCAGCTCAGCCTTGTAGAGGACTGAACCACACCCCTGACACTTGGCCCACAAACCCTCGGGGACATTCTTTTTAGATCCACCCTCGGTACGAATCTGTGAGGGAAGAAATTTCTGTAACCAGCTCATATTTAGCTCAATTCTCTCGTTTTATTTAACACGATTTCTATATCCCGTGACTGTTCAGCATGTTTAGGTTTTGTTCCAGAACAAGGCTTTTTCGCACGGAGAATGTGAGCATATTAACCATATGTGACCATTCGAGTACGAAAATAACGCCGTTATGGGACAAAAGATGAATATACTGAATAGTTACGCATTCTACACCTGATCGATGGCCTGACGCAGCTCTGCAATAAAATCAGCGGCAATCTGTGGAATTTTTTCAGGGCTATGCTGGTTATCCGCAATACGATTAACCAGCGCACTACCGACCACCACTGCATCAGCAATCTCGGCCACACGGGCAGCGGTATCACCGTCCTTGATACCAAAGCCGACACCAATCGGTAGCTGGGTGATCCCCTTGATCGTCTCAACTCGTTCGGCAACAGCGGTCGTATCGAGTTCAGCAGAACCGGTTATCCCCTTCACAGCAACATAGTAGAGCCAACCACTCGCACGGTTGGCGATCTTGGTAATACGTGCCTCATCGGTCGTTGGAGAGATGAGGAAAATTGGATCGAGCCCCGATGCCTTGAAAAGAGGGATGACCTCCTCGGCCTCCTCAGGTGGCAGGTCAACGGTCAGTACACCATCTACACCTGACTCCGCCGCAATCTTGGAAAAATGTTCATATCCCATCACCTCAATCGGATTGAGGTAGCCCATCAAAAGAACAGGTGTTTCGCTATCTGTAGTACGGAATTCTTTAACCATCGCCATCACAGAGGTGAGTGAGACATGGTGCTCCAGAGCCCGTTCGCTCGCCTTTTGAATGGTCGGGCCGTCGGCCATCGGATCAGAGAAAGGCACACCCAGCTCGATAATATCGGCACCCGCTTCAACCATGGCGTGCATCGTCGGTACCGTCACATCAGGGTGCGGATCACCTGCCGTAATAAACGGAATAAGCGCCTTTTTTCCAGAAGCCTTTAGCGCTTCAAATCGTTGTTGAATACGGCTCATACCTCAATCCCCTCTATTTCCGCTACGGTATGAATATCTTTATCACCCCGTCCCGAGAGATTGACGATAATAATTTCATCTTTGCCCATCGTGGGTGCCAGCTTCTTGGCGTAGGCCAGTGCATGACTCGATT
>JAOTST010000093.1 GCA_029864785.1 Chromatiales bacterium
CACGTTTTCTATCACGCAATATTACTCGTATGTTGCGACCGAAAAAGTGCTCATTCAACATGCCCACGAGATGATGAATAGTGCTGCTAGAGATACCATTGATCGTTCCATTAAATTTCTTGAACCGGCGCAGGCAGCGGCCAGTCTTACTCAGCATCTTGCCAATCACAATATTGTTAGTGATGAGAAACCAGAAATTCTTGAGAAATATTTTTATGAGCAGCTAAAGCAAAACAGTAGTTTTTCTGGTATCTACTATGGTTCTGCGGATGGTGGTTTCATCTATGTTACACATGATGATGCTGTTCAAAAAAATGGGTATAGAACAAAATTTATAAAGATTGTAGGCCAGGGAAATGAGACGACGTATATATGGCGAGACCACGCGTTTAACATTTTAAAGACTCAAGTCGACAAGGATGATGCGTATGATCCTCGAAAGCGGCCGTGGTATAAAAAAGCGATTAAATATAATGAGCTTATCTGGACCGATCCCTATATTTTTTACTCGTCAAAACAGCCAGGTATAACCACTGCAAGTCCCGTCTATGAAAACAATGATATGCAAGCTGCAACGGGGGTTATTGGCGTCGATATTGGAATATCTGCAATCTCTGATTTCCTAGCCAATCTTAAAATTGGAAACAGTGGTTCAGCATTCATCGTAAATCAAAATTTAGATATTGTGGCATATCCTGATCTTGAGAAGATAAAGAGAAGTGATGGTGATGGCCAACTTCAATTTACCCATATCAATAAAATTGACGACAGGGTTGCTCAAGAGTCTTATCAAATGTTAAAGCGAAGAGGTTTTGCTCTTGATATAAAACAGTCGGTTACTCTCGAATTTGAAGCCGAAGGTACAGAATATCAGGGTATTTTTATGCCGTTCAATGATAAGAAGTGGCCATGGGTTGTTGCCCTTTATGTTCCTACAGATGACTACATCGGAAAGTTTAGGAATACGCACAACAATAATTTGTACATATCTGCAATTATTGCCCTAATCGCGAGCCTTATTGGTTACTACATTGCCCTGAGAATTATTCGACCTATTAGGGAGCTTGGTGAGATGGCTCATCAATTAATGATTGGCGATTACTCTGAAATTGGAGAGATTGATACCAATTTTAGAGAAATAAAAATAACGACTATAGCCTTTGCCAAGTTGGTCTTGAGTTTACGTGAGAAAGACGAGAAAAATACGGTGCTAACCTCTAATTTACGGCAAGCTAATTTGGCGACGATTGTTCGCTTGTCGGATGCCGCCGAATTTAAAGATAAGGACACCTCTGAGCATGTTCTTAGGGTATCAAGTGTTGCAGTGGCGATTGCCAAAGAGCTGAACCTTGATGATGAGTTTTGCGAAAATCTTCGTTATGCAGCACCAATGCACGATATCGGAAAAATGGGTATTCCTGATTCCATCTTAATGAAGCCTGGAAGGCTTGATAACGAGGAGTGGGAAATCATTAAAACTCACCCTCAAATTGGCGCCAATATATTAAGAAATCCTGAAACGGATATGTTGGAAATGGCTCGTATTATTGCGCTGACGCATCATGAAAAATGGAATGGCCATGGTTACCCCAAAGGTCTGAAGGGCAATGAAATTCCTATTGAGGGTCGAATATGTGCAATTGCAGATGTGGTCGATGCACTCATTTCTCGGCGTTGTTATAAAGAGCCTGTCGACATTAGTGACGTATTTCAGATTATTCAGGAAGAGAGTGGAGAGCATTTTGATCCAGCATGTGTTGATGCCTTTTTTAGAGCGGAAAAATGGGTTAAAGAGATCTATAGCAAAATCCATTTTCATAATTAAATTTGATCATCGAACGACATATTAGTGGCAATTCCCGAACTATTTTTATCAGAAACAAACTTTAGACGGCATTTTATTGCTGGCCTAGAGCAGATGCTTATAGAAAATGATGAGTTGGGCGTTTTCATCCTCGTGATGGCTAATGCGCTTATTGCTTCAGAAGTATGGGAGCGGCTTGATTCGGTACTACGCCAACAGTTTAATGAGAACAGTGACCATTTTAAGAGCACGCTAACCAACGGTGAAACGCTCAAATTTTCTGATGATGATATTCAGGTCTTTCTAAAGATGATGGTGGTGGGATATAAGAGCCTCTCTCCAAGAGAGCAGCACGCTCTGGAATACTGGTCGATAGAATTTAATATGTTGCGAGCATTTCGACCGCCGCGCAGCGCTACGCTTGACATTGTGACCAACCACGCACCATTTGATGATCGCGGTTTTCACTTCAACCGCAAATTTCTACGGAAAGAGGCGTTATGGGAGGGAGAGTTAGAGGGGCGCTTTGTCGAGTTGCTTTACAATAAATTCCCTTTTGTTGAGAATCACATCCTGTTGGTGCCTGAGCGTGAGCACTGTGCTCCACAGCATCTCACCAAGGGAGATCATAGCCATATATGGCGTCTGATGAAAACGTTGGGGGAGACTCTCCCCGGTGTAGGTATCGCTTACAACAGCTATGGTGCCTACGCCTCAGTCAACCATCTGCACTTTCAGCTCTTTATTCGAGAAGATGCGCTTCCAGTCGAATCCCCTAACTGGAAACATAACTGTGGGGAAAACGCCTATCCTACAGAGGTGCTAACCTTTAAAAATAATGACGAGGCTTGGGAGAATATTGCAAAAATTCACCAGCAAGGCATTAGCTACAATCTGCTCTATCGGCCCGGGCATATCTATATATTCCCTAGAAAACGACAGGGAAGTGAAGCGCACGCCAGTTGGCATAGTGGCATGACCTGGTATGAACTGTGTGGGGAGTTTGTCTGTTTTAATCGTGAGGCGTTCGATACATTAACGGCTGAAAATATCCAGACAGAGATTACCAAAGTTCGCCTGTAATAGTCGCTACGACTGGCGCTTTAAATCTACAAAGACGGTGAGGCGTTGTCCCGGTTGTAGATATTTTCTATTTTTTAGCTTGTTGTTCCAACGTTTGAGATTTTTGATACTCACACGAAACTTCTGGGCGATGCGGGCGAATGAGTCACCATTACGTACGGTATACCCAACACGTTGACGCGTGCTACTCTCAAATGGGTGCTTAAATGTTGCGGGGTTTATGGCCGATACCTCCTGACCGCGCTTACGCTTGACCCATATCACCAGCTTTTGTCCTAAGCGTAACGTATCTCGTGGAGACATCCCGTTCCATTTGGCAATAGAGGATGATGTAACTCTATATTTCTGGGCAATATCCCAAAAGGTGTCACCCTTTGATACACGTATTTCAATACGGTGGCCACTGCGTTTTACCGTTTGTAATCTCTTTAAACGTTCACTAGAGCTCAATTGATAGCGATCTAGACTCTTACGAGCAACGGGGATAACAATCGTTTTTCCAACGCGTATATTATTTTTCTTTAGTCGGTTGACCTTGCGCAACAGTTTCACTGTGGTGTTATATTTTTCTGCAATGGTGCCAAGTACCTCGCTATTGCGAATTTTATGACGCTTCCATTTGATGCGTTCTTTTTTGGGATAGCTGGCTAAATTGGCTGTAAATGCAGCAGCTTTCTCTTTGGGTAACAATAAGTGATGAGGACCATCGGGGTCGGTTGCCCAACGATTGAATGCTGGGTTATAGCGATAGAGTTGTTCTATCGACAGTTCTGCCAGTTCTGCAGCCAAATCAAGATCAATCTGTGATTCAGTGCTGACCATCTGTAGATGAGAAATATTGGGGATTGATTTTAGAACGATTCCATAAGCGACCGGATTACTAACCAGCTCACTTATTGCAAGCAACTTTGGAACATAGGCGCGAGTCTCATTGGGTAGATCCAATGACCAAAAATCGATCTTGCGACCCAGCCGCTTATTTTTGCGTATCGCTTTTTTAACATTTCCTTCGCCAGCATTATAAGCGGCAAGTGCTAAGAGCCAGTCACCATCATAGAGGTTGGATAGATACTCTAGATAATCATAGGCAGCGCGGGTTGCCTCGGAGATATCGCGGCGTCCGTCATACCACCAGGTTTGTTTGAGGCCAAAACGTTTTCCAGTTCCCGGAATGAATTGCCATAGACCGGCCGCTCTTCCATGAGAGTATGCAAAAGGTTTAAACGCACTTTCGACGATAGGGAGCAGAGCAAGCTCTAAAGGAATTTTGCGCTTTTTTGCCTCTTCAACAAGGAGATAGAGATAGGGAGTTGCACGAACGGCAACCCGGTCCAAATAGGATTGATTTTTCGCATACCAGTCAAGTTGTTGGGTTACTCGGCGGTGGTTGTAGTCAGTTAGTACCAGTCCCGATTGAATCTCTGTCCAGAGATCAACCGGTTCACTACAGTTGCCAGCCGTTATATTCTTTAGTTCAGGATAGAGATCAGAAATAGAGGGGATGATAACAGGGGGGTCAACATGGCTGATGGCAATCCCTGGTTGAATGAGTTGCAGTGCAACGTCTTGATTAGGGAGAGGAGCTTCTTGGCTTATCTGAGTTAGACAGCCCGATAGTAGGGTAGTGATAGCCGTTAGAGCGACGATCGTTGTTAGGCGAAGTATCCGTAGTGTCATAGTGAATTACTATATTGAGTCCAGTAAATAAGAGAAGCCTATTAACCGGGAAGTCTACCCTAAATAGTTAAATATTTCAGCCAGTTAAAGAATAAAGTGACTGTTGTTTCACAAAAATAGCGAATCATCCATAGATGGAATATGAATATTTGATATTCGATGGCAGGAATGACATCTCATAGCGGGTGACTGTGGTGGTAAATGTCTAGACAATTGATGGTTTAATGCAAGTTTTAAGAGTACAGATGGGTGTAGAGCTTTACCGTTTTCCCTATTAATGATGAACCTTATTTTTGTCGATCAGTTTCTGTAAATGTTCAGGTATCCATATTGCACCAGAAAAATCGGTATCTGATAGATGGGCATTGACGAACCTGGAGTTAGCTAGCTTGGCATCAATAAATTTTGCACCATCGAGGCGTGCACCATTAAGCAGCGCAAGTGAAAGGTTTGCCTGGGTCAAGTCGGCACCTTCCAGTGCAGCGCCGGTGAGGACGGTTACCGCGAGATTGGCCTTTGTTAAATTGGTTTCGATCAGTACGGCACGATGCATAAAAGCGCGCTCAAAGTTGCTGCCACTGAAATCACTCTCTTCCATAGCAATATCTTTCATATAGGTTCGATAGAAATCAGCCTTGAGAGCCTTCACCTCATTTAAATTGGCTCCAAACATATTGGCTCGTCTGAATTGGCTGTAGTTAAGTGTCCCACCATCGAAGGTTGTATGGAATAGTTCCGCATCATTAAGATTAGCATCAACGATGCTGCACCCACTCAGACTAGACCATGACAGATTTGCCCCTACAAGAGAGGCACCATCAATATTGCAGTCGTAGATTTTTGCATTGGTTATATCAACACCATCCAATTGGGTACCACGAAGATCAATATTGGAGGCACTAAATCCTGCCAGCGAACAGTGCCGGAGGTCTGTAAAGGGCTTGGGGGCTGAGCAGCTTCCCGTGGGTAATCGCATAAAAAAAAGATAGGCAATGCCGACAAAAATAAGGATAAAGACAAAATTAAACCGGTCCAGAACACGTTGCTGATCACTATTCATTACTGACACCACTCTCCTGTTTGACGTCACAATTCTCTGAGGACTCAAAGTGTTGCGTGAATTTTATATAGGCATCTGTTTTATTGATAAATAAAGATAGCACGGTTCGCTTTCGATCACACCATTCCATCCTGCGCCTAACTAAGGTATAAGGTCGCCATGAAATTTCCAAAACGACTTAAGCCTCTGATGGACGATGGCCTGGTGGATGAAGTAATTCGCCAACTCATGAGCGGTAAAGAGGCCACCGTCTACATCGTGCGCTGCGGCACCGAGATCCGTTGTGCCAAGATCTATAAAGAGGCCAGCAAGCGCAGCTTCAAACAGGCTGTGCAATATCAGGAAGGGCGCAAGGTGCGTAATAGCCGCCGTGGCCGTGCGATGGAGAAGGGTTCCAAGTTTGGCCGTGAGCAGCAAGAGGAGGCGTGGCATAACGCTGAAGTCGATGCGCTCTATCGTCTGGCCGATGCAGGGGTGCGTGTGCCTCAACCCTACGGCTGCTTTGATGGCGTATTGCTGATGGAATTGATCACCGATGAAGATGGGCAGGTGGCACCACGCCTGAACGATGTCTCCATGTCTGCGGAACTGGCATTAGAAGACCACGCGACGGTTATGAAATATGTGATGCAAATGCTCTGTGCAGGTTTGGTGCATGGTGACCTGTCAGAATTTAATGTATTGGTGGATGAAGAGGGGCCGGTCATTATCGACCTACCGCAAGCCGTGGATGCGGCGGGTAATAACCATGCCCAGTGGATGCTGGAACGGGATGTGGACAGCATCACTAACTACTATGCCCAATTCGCTCCCCAGT
>JAOTST010000424.1 GCA_029864785.1 Chromatiales bacterium
ATTCGCCTTAGCTCCCTTCACTATGCGTACTGCCCCCACCCAAAAGGCCTGATCTGCCCCAATCCATTTACAGATGGATTGCATGCAGTGATTCAGTGCCTCATCGCTTTCGTGCGAACCAAAATCACTCAGCTCATCCCAGAGTTTAAACATCTCTTCGTTATTCATCCTTCGTCCCTAACTAACTTTGTATTCTTAAAATATTTTAATTACAACACTATTTTTTACACAATAATTTGATCTAGCTCAAGAAATTGCATCGTAGTTTAAGCCACTCATATTCCTGTATAATTTTATATGATTTATATTCGATGAAAGCTAATCATAGAGCGAGAACGCACTATAAAAGGGCGCGTTCTAAATTAATTTAATAGTCTCTATTCGAATCCCGTCACTCTCATTGCCTTTTATTCGTGAGCCTACTTTTTTCTAAACAGAGCGACTCCATACAACATGCGTCCCCCTCTTAATATTATCTATCGCGACGATGACTACATTGCTGTCGACAAGCCTGCCGGCTTGCTGGTGCACCGTAGCCCCATCGCCAGCCAGGAGGAGGAGTTTTTGTTACAAAATTTGCGCGATCAGATCGGCCAATGGGTCTATCCTATCCACCGCCTCGATCGTCCGACCTCTGGAGTAATTCTATTTGCCCTATCGAGTGCTGCCGCACGTCAAATGTGTGAAGTATTTGAGCAGCACACCATCTCTAAAGAGTATCTTGCAATTGTCCGTGGCTATACCGATGAGTCAGGTCATATTGATTATGCGCTGCAAGAAGAGCCGCACAAGCCTGCACAAAATGCGGTGACCGATTATATACGCCTAGCTACTGTAGAGTTGCCCATGCCTATTGGTCGCTACAACACGGCACGCTACTCACTGGTGCAAGTTAAACCATTAACGGGGCGGATGCGTCAGATTCGCAAACACTTCCACCATATTTTTCATCCCCTGATTGGTGACACCAGTCATGGAGAGGGAAGACATAATCGACTGTTTCGTGAAACATTTAACTGCCATCGCCTGCTACTGCATGCCCGCCGACTAACGCTTCCCCATCCGATTAATGGTGAATTTATTACCATAGAGGCTCCGTTGCCGATAGAGTTTACCAACCTATTTGAATCGTTCCGTTGGCAAGACATTGTCGTCTGAGAAACCGTTATCATTGTAATTTCACCTATTTTAATAGCGCGTGACGATACCTCGATATTTATCCACAAACACACTCTCCATTAAATTATTGATGATTAGCCGGCCGTCGGTACGAAACTATTAGGAATAGAATAGCGTAAAATGTGATCGACATTGTTTTCCCCTTCAGAGTGGCTCTCATGAATAGACTCTTTACCCCCTCTCTAACCAAACGAATTATTGGGCTGATCGTTCTGGGTCTTGGCCTAACTTCCCTCACGCTTATCTGGCGTTCGGAGGCTGTACTAGAAGATGCTTTTTTGCAGCAGACAAAACGCCAAGCGCATGTCTTTCTTTTAGGCGTAGAGCGTGAAATTCAGCTTATGCCTGAATTTAATAACCCCAAGGCGTTGCAGCAGATGCTCAACCAGACCGCTCAGCGCAACCTTGATGTACTCGACTTTTCGATAAACCAACTTTATATCTATGACCTTCATGGAAAGGTGCTCGCACATACCGCATCAGGTACGCATCCACCAAAAAACTTAGATGGTCACTATGGCGATGTATTACGGGAAGACAGACCCTATCTCGGGCACACCATTGAGCACAAGCTTGATGCAAGTGGTCGCTCCTTTCCCAAGCTTGATGTCATTATCCCCCTCCACATTAGAGGCCAGGTCATCGCTGCGATGGAAGCCGAAATCAATCTTAGAGAGACTTTGAAGGCGATCAACCGACTCGATAATAACTACGAACGTGAAATTATCCTGATTATTTTACTGGGAACCTTGTTGGTTCTATTTTTTATATGGTGGGTGATACATCGCTGGTTAATTCAGCCCATACAAACCTTAGGTAGCGTCACTCATGATATTGCAAATGGCAGACTCTCTAGC
>JAOTST010000425.1 GCA_029864785.1 Chromatiales bacterium
AAAATAATCTGTCCATAGGCGCCCTTCTCTTTTAGAGATGTAATCTCATTACTTTGATAGATTAGTTTTTTCGATACGGTTTTAATTTTTTGAAGATGCCCTCGCATTCGTTGATGTTTTTTTACCCATATATCAAGATCGAAAAGAGCCTGTAACAGAGTCTTTTTTCCTATCGATATCCACGCCACTTCATCAACGCCGGCTCCTTTATCAGGAATGTTTGCCTTACTTGTCTCCTGACGCATTGCTTTGTGTTCGGCGGTGACAAATCCATATTCGCTGGTTGATGCAATGATTCGTATGGCGCCGTATCTCACTCGGTCTAGAATCTCTATTAAAGGGATCTCTGTGGACATGATCTCCTTATATTGTGTCCCGGTTTTATTGATGGTGTATGAGGCAACGATTCCTATGCTGATCATAAATGAGGCAATAATCAGGTTTGTTGAAATGAGCTTTGTTCTTATTTTCATGATTAAACTTTAGCTAATACTTGAAATGAATGAGTGGTTATTCCACCAGTTCATTTTTTATGGCGTAGTGAATGAGTTCCGAGGTTTTACTCATGTGCATCTTTTCTAGAATGCGTGTTCGATAGGTGCTGATAGTTTTAACGCTGAGAGAAAAGCCATCGGCAATTTCGGTAACGGTTTTTCCAGAGGCTAGGAGACATAACACTTGATATTCCCTGTCAGACAGACGCTTATGAGGAATCTCTTCGTGATCATCCATGAGGTTTTCGCTGAGTAGCTCTGCGACTACGGGGCTAATATATTTACCACCTTTTGAGACTTTGCGAATAGCGATGACCAACTCTTCGGGAGCGCTCTCTTTGGTTAAATAACCGTTGGCTCCACTCTTTAATAGACGAACAGCATATTGGTCGGCAGGATAGGTGCTTAAGACCAGAACGGGTAGCTTAATATTTTGATCCTTTAATCTTTTGAGTACGTCTACGCCACTCAATCCGGGCATTGACACATCAAGCAGCAGTACATCCCACTCCCCTTCGCGCACCATTTTTATTGCTTCATGCCCATCAGATGCTTCACCAAAAACTTCAAGGTCATCGGTCTCATTAACGATCTGTCTCAATCCTTGTCGGACAATACTGTGATCATCGGCGATTAATATTTTAATTTTATCCATGGTTTTTATCGCTATTTGTCTGATTAATGGGTAACACAATATTTACGTTAGTACCCTCTCCCTGATTGCTATCAAGTTCAATGGTACCACCTAGATTTTCTATTCGCTCATGCATTCCTCGAATACCGTGCGAGTCGCTATGTACACCTGTATCAGAGCCGAGCCCTATGCCGTTATCTCTAACCCACAGGCGCACAATATTGGTGTAACACCTTGCCCCCACTTCAACCTGAGTTGCGGAGGAGTGACGTACGACATTGGTTAAGGACTCTTGAATAATTCGAAATAGGCTGATGGATTGGTGTTTGTCTAGCTCAAATTGTTGACAGTTGATATTAATATCGATCTTACATTCGATACCTACCCTTTTTTTAAACTCTTTAAGCTGCCATTCAATGGCTGCCCAGAGTCCTAGATCATCAAGAATAGTAGGACGTAATTCGGTGACTATTCTACGAATAGTTACCACAGAGCTATCAACCAGACGTGCCATATCATTGACCTTATCGATAACAGGTTGCGCTTTTTCGGGAAGATTTTTTCCTACCCATGCGGTATCAAACTTAAGTGCAGTAAGAATTCCTCCCAACTCATCATGAATCTCTCTTGCGATGGTCGCCTTTTCATCCTCGCGCACAGATTGTATATAGCTGTTTAGTTGTCGCAGATCTTCCTGCGATTTACGCAGTGTAATTTCGAGCTGTTCACGCTCAAAGATCTCCTTCATCAGCTGAACATTTTTTTCGATAAGCTCAATATTTTTTTGCTGATATTTCTGTTCAAGGCGCTGGTTTTGACCATGTAGTGCTAGGTGACTGGATACGCGAGCGAGAACGGCAGGGATACTGTAGGGTTTTAGGATGTAGTCGACGGCGCCAAGTTCAA
>JAOTST010000426.1 GCA_029864785.1 Chromatiales bacterium
GGCCTGAAGTTTACTTGCAGGGATATCACCATAGGTCATAAAGAGCGCGTTAGAGGGGTGATAGTGATCCGCATGGAAGGCTTTAAGCTCTTCGTAGCTCAAATCGGGGATATTGGCCGGTTCACCACCACTGTTGTGGTGATAGGTAATGGTTGGGAAAAGCTCGCTGGTGAGTGTTTGCCACAGCGTAGAGACAGGAGAACTCATGGCCCCCTTCATCTCATTAAAAACCACGCCTTTAAAGACTAAGTCACTATCGCTATTTTCGGTCTCTTCAAATTCGACACGGTGACCCTCTTGGGCAAAATCGAGCTCATTGAGACTAGGAAAGAAGACCGCATCAAGGTAGACCTGTAGCAGGTTGTCATAATCTTTACGGTTACGGCTGGCGAAGGGGTAGGCGGTCCAGTCGCTGGAAGTGAAGGCGTTCATAAAGGTATTGAGTGAACGTCGTGTCATCATAAAAAAGGGATCACGTACCGGAAATTTTTTGCTGCCGCAGAGCGAGGTGTGTTCCAGAATGTGAGCGACGCCGGTGGAGTCTTGCGGAACGGTTTTAAAGCCGACCAGAAAGGTGTTCTGGTCATCATCGGCCGCCATATGGATATGACGGGCGCCAGTCCCGTTGTGCTCAAATTCCTGAACCTCGATATTGAGAGAGGGGATCGCATGATTACGAATGTGAGTAAATTCAGGATGGGACAACTGGTTGGTTTCGCTCATTTTGGTTTTATACTTTTAATAAGTGGAGTTTATATAAATAGGGATGAATTATACTTTAGGAAACCCCTCAATATAGGACTCTGGCATAATTGTTTTTATGAGACTGTTTGATAGCCACTGTCACCTTGATATTGCTGAGTTCGATGCAGATCGCAGCGAGGTCTTGGCACGCGCTCGTACCTCAGGGGTCACCTCAATGGTTATTCCCGGAATTGATGCCGCACGTTGGGATGGGCTTTTGGCATTGTGTGATACCAAAGAGGGACTCAATCCCGCACTGGGACTCCATCCGATGTTCTACAAACAACACACCCAGCAGACGGATATCAAGCGGCTTGAAGAGCAATTATCGGAGAATAAGTTAGTCGCCATTGGTGAAATTGGCCTCGATTTCTACGACGTGCAGGGAGGCACTAATGCCGAGGGGGTAGGGATGCGCAGGAGCGGCCTCAACAGAGAGCGTGGGGGCGAGCAGTTGCAGTACGCTCTCTTTGAGAGTCAGCTAGAGATTGCCCGGACAGCAGGGCTGCCGGTGATTTTACATGTGCGTAAGGCGCATGAAGAGGTGCTTAAACGGTTGAAAAAGATTTCAGTCGTTGGCGGAACTGCTCACGCCTTTAATGGTTCAGTGGAACTGGCCAAGCGCTATATCGACCTTGGTTTTAAACTGGGATTTGGCGGGATGGTCACCTACGAAAAGTCGACCAAACTGCGTGAACTGGTCAAAAAGGTGCCACTGGAGTCGATTGTGCTGGAGACTGATGCGCCTGATATGGCTCCCACGCTCCATCATGGCGCTCGAAATAGCCCTGAGTATTTGCCGGAGATTGCCCAGATGATTGCAGAAATTAGGGAGATATCTATCGATGAGGTGGCGAAAATCACGACACAAAATGCCAAAGATGTCTTTAATTTATGAGGCAGCCACAATGCTAGGGGGCGGAGTCAAATTAATTAGACTGATCTATAAAACTATGCAGCTCTATCTCAATTTGACTCCGACCTCGACCCCTACGGGTGAAATCTATGAAACAGCCTAAGTCGGTCTGGGGCTGGGCACTCTACGACTGGGGTAACTCTGCCTACTCCACAGCAGTAATGGCCGGGTTTTTTCCTATCTTCTTCAAACAGTACTGGAGTGATGGCGCCGATGTGAATGAGAGTACCTTTTATCTTGGCATCGCCAATTTCACAGCAAGTCTGGTGATTGTTCTGCTTGCACCACTACTCGGGGCGATGGCTGACCGATGCGGTCACCGCAAGCGCTACCTCTTTCGCTTTGCCATTTTAGGAATTGTGACC
>JAOTST010000427.1 GCA_029864785.1 Chromatiales bacterium
CGTCATAACGTGAAAGTCCCGCATTGGTACCAAACCAGTATGCGCCTTCATTATCTTGTGCTGAGCTATAGACAATGTTTCCCGCTAAACCATCCTCAGTATTAAAATTGTGCCACTGACTTCCATCAAAATGACTGACCCCCCCGCCCCAGGTGCCCGCCCATATCTCATCCTTGTTATCGATAAGAATTGAAAAAACATAATTAGGATTATAAGTATTTTTTCCTAACTGTAGCGTACTCAAGTCATGACGTGAACGTGTACCTAATCCGGTGTTAGTACTGGGCGAGAGGTGATTGATATTTTCAGCACCAAGGCCATCTTTATGATTCCATTCGAGCCACTGTTTACCATCAAACATTGATACACCACCCTCGGTGCCAAACCAGATCCGATTCTTGGAGTCGATACCAAGACCGTAAACCCATTCATTGATTAGCTCTTTCACATAGGTGGTGAATTTCTCACCTTCTGGGCGATATAAATTCGCTCCAGCCCAAGTGCCAATCCAAAGCCCTCCGTCAGGTTGCTCTGTAAACGCATAGATCCAGTAATCAGCAAGGCCATGCATAGGGAAAAAAGTTTTCCACTCCCCATCACGATACCGTGAAACTCCTCCACCATTCGTCCCAAACCATTTATACCCTTTGGAATCTACAAAAATAGCAAAAACATACTCATTAGCAAGTCCCTGATCTCGATTAAATGTATTTTTTAATTCTTGAGTTTTGAGATCGATTTCCATTACACCCGTTGAAGTTCCGACCCATAGAGAGCCATTACTCTTCTCTTCTGCCAATGAACGCACATAAATGCCCTTACCTACATTAAAAGTATTTAAAACACGAATGGGCGAAGTCTTCGTATCGGATTTCTGCACCTCTGTCACGCTGGATAGAGAGGTCGATGAAGATCCATCATCACTATCACTACATCCACTAATCAATATCAGAGTTGCTATTGCTAACGGTAACAGCCTTTTCATAAATTATTGTTCCTACTCTACTAAAGCATTTATCTATTACTAATTATATTCTCAAACTTTTTATCCATAAGTATGACTTGTAGTCTACTCATATAAATATAGAACGAGATGATGTCGCTTAAAACTTAAAGGGCATTTCACCGCGTACCAACAACAATAACTCCTTGTTGATAAATATCCTCGAGAAGAGCGATCATCTCTAGACTATCCCACTTATTCTCACCCGTAATGCGTCGTACAAAATAACCGCTCTGATCAACTACAAAGGTATCTGGATAGGCCGTTACTCCCAAAACACCTTCCGCTATAACCCTTTTTGGGTCGACATATTTGGCAAAGGTGACCGCATATTTCAACTTAAACTCTTTCAGCAAATTTAAGTCCTCATCAACAGAGAGCCCAACAAAAGTAAAACGATCTGGGTCTAATTGCCCGATTAAATTTTCGATTGCAGGCAACTCTTTGCGACAGGGAGCACACCAGCTAGCCCATAGATGAAAAACAATCACCTTTCCCCTCAATGAATTAACATTCATCCAAGTTCCATCCAGACGCTCTACTTGCGTTACCGGAAAGGGATCCCCTAAGTTAATACTCTCCGTCTCGATACTTTCACCGCAACCATTTAGCATAAAAACTAGAGCTAAAAGTAGAGAGGTTCTACAACGGTTCTTCTTTAATTGATATTTACTCACTCTATTATTAATCGAATTTATCGTAAATTTTATAATCGATTTTTTATTGTTATTTAAACTCTATCACTCCAGCCTTGATAAATCCAATTTGTAGGGATTTACTGAGAAATAAAGCTATTTATCCTTCAGAATACTCGACTTTTCATCCAAATTTTTATCCATATCCGATTTTGAGAGCGAGCCCGGAACATAGCCTGTGGGGCGCTTATAATCAGGTTTTTTTAATTGTGCTTCCCACTCCCAAAGTGCTGATCGAGCCCTTTCAATATACTGGGGTTTCTCATTTTTACCTAAATGAATGTAACTACGCATTGCCCCTAACGCCCCTTCAAGATCGCCCATTC
>JAOTST010000428.1 GCA_029864785.1 Chromatiales bacterium
CTGGCGTCCCTAACGGCGTCATCCAACAGGCCAAGATCAAACTACAACAACTCGAACAGCACTCAAACCACTCGCAAACGACTACCCCGAAAAAATCATCCCCCGCCTCACAAAAGATACACCCGGTTATCGGTGCCCTCCAAGTGATCAACCCCGACGATCTCACCCCTAAAGAGGCGCTTGAGCTTCTCTACATCCTTAAAGAGATGAAAGATGAGTAACCCCTTCTGGGAGAGACCACTTGAAGAGCTCAATAGAGACGAATGGGAACAGCTTTGTGATGGTTGTGCCCGCTGCTGCCTGATTCAACTAGAAGATGAAGAGAGCCAAGAGATCATCACCACCTCGGTCGCTTGCCAATACCTTGAACGCGAATCGTGTAGTTGCAGCGTCTATTTGGAGCGCCGCAAGCTGGTTCCTGAATGCTGGCAGGTGACCGTTGAGAATATCTCGCAACTCCACTGGATGCCGATGACCTGCGCCTACCGGCTACGTGCTGAAGGGCGTCCCCTGCCCGACTGGCACCCCCTGATTAGCGGCGATCCCAACTCGGTTCATGAGGCGGGAATTTCGGTAAAACATCTCGCCACGCTAGAGAGCGAACTTCCCCAAGATGCTGAACTTGAAGATTATTCTTTATAAAAACACGCTAACTTATTGAAAATTCGATTATATTAGTTCATTATCCGACTAATATTACGATTCAGGATCTCCTCTGTTGGAACAATCTCAAAATTTTGTTCGTTGGTTTCGTGACTCCACGCCCTACATCAACGCCTTCAGAGGGAGAACCTTTGTCGTCACCTTTGGCGGTGAACTATTAGCCGAAGATCAGTTTGCCCACCTGCTCGAAGATCTGGTGCTGCTCAACAGCCTTGGAGTGCGTCTGGTACTGGTTCATGGTGCCCGCCCACAGATCGAAGCACGCCTAAAACTATCAAAGATCAAAATGCACTATGAGGATGGCCTCAGAATAACCGACGCCCAAAGCCTAATTTGCGTCAAAGAGGCGATTGGCAGTGTACGGGTTGAGATCGAAGCGCAGCTCTCAATGGGACTCAAAAATTCACCCATGGCGGGAGCCGACATTCGGGTTGTTTCTGGCAACTTTGTTACCGCTCAACCCCTTGGCGTGCACGATGGTATCGACTACCAGCACACCGGTGAAGTACGTCGAATTGATGCCGAGGCGATCGAAGAACAGCTTGATATGGGGGCGATTGTCCTGCTCTCACCACTCGGCTACTCCCCCACCGGCGAAATATTCAATCTGTCCGCCGAAGATGTGGCTACTGTAACAGCAGTAGACCTTGCTGCAGATAAGATCATCAGCCTCATTGATGGCCCAGGCATCTTTAACGATGCTGATGAGTTGATCCATCAACTGCCATTAAGTCAGGCTCAAAAATTGGTACCCAACCAAAAAAACATCACCAAGCCGACAGCCAAATCGCTATCCAGCTCGCTCTATGCCTGTGAAAATGGAGTGAGGCGTGCACACCTCATTGACCGTCACCTCGACGGAGCCCTGCTGATGGAACTATTTACCCGTGACGGCGTCGGCACCCTCATAAATACCGATCCCTATGAGGCGATCGAAGAGGCAACCATCGACGATGTTGGCGGTATTCTGGAGCTGATCGAACCACTTGAAACAGATGGAATTATGGTGCGCCGCTCACGCGAGTTACTTGAGGCTGAGATTAACCAATTCACGGTTATTAAACGGGATAACAGCATCATCGCCTGCGCCGCTCTTTACCCCTATGAAAAAGAGAAAGTAGGCGAGATCGCCTGCTTTGCGGTGCATCAAAATTACCGGAAAGAGGGGCGCGGTGATCGCCTGCTTGAACATATGGAAAAGGTTGCCAAAGATTGCTGTCTTAATCAGATCTTTGTCCTTACCACGCGTACCGCACACTGGTTTGCCGAGCGGGAATTTAAGGCCGGAACACTCGAAGCTTTACCTGTTGAAAAACAACTGCTCTACAACTACCAGCGTGGATCCAAGGTTTTTGT
>JAOTST010000429.1 GCA_029864785.1 Chromatiales bacterium
AATATGGGCTTTGCCGAAAAGGTCGACTGTCCAGTAATTTTAGTTGCTGATATCGACAAAGGCGGTGTCTTTGCCCACATTGTAGGAACCCTCGAACTACTGGCAGAGAGTGAACAGGCTCGTACCGTCGGTTTTATCATCAATCGCTTTCGTGGCGATATCAAGCTATTAGAACCCGGCATCGAATGGCTTGAGAAGCGCACCGGAAAAAAAGTAATCGGCGTACTCCCCTATATTCACGGACTCCACATTGAGGCTGAAGATGCGATCCCCAAGAACATCCCCTCCAAAGACTCTGCTGATTCAAATAAATTAAAGGTCGTCGTTCCCGTACTACCACGCATCAGCAATCACACCGACTTTGACCTGTTACGCCTTCACCCCAACGTCGATTTCCGCTTTATTGGGTCGGTTGATGAAATTGGAGAGGCCGACCTCATGATATTACCCGGCAGTAAAAGCGTCCGCCGCGACCTTAGTTGGTTAGTGGAGAACAGCTGGGAAAATGCTATTAAACGACACCTCCGATATGGTGGAAAACTGATAGGAATCTGTGGTGGCTTTCAGATGTTGGGACACATGATTCACGACCCAAATGGACTCGAAGGTGATACGGGTAGCTCGAATGGATTGGCCCTACTCAATATGGAAACAACTCTGGAGCCCGAGAAACAACTCATCCGCAGAGTGGGAGAGCTCGTCATAGGTAGCGCTCACGTTGAGGGCTATGAGATCCACATGGGAGTGAGTCGTGGCCCTGCCATGAATATCCCGGCAATTCTCATGAAAGATGGCCAAGACGGTGCCATCAGTGATGATCAGCAAATTATGGGAACCTATCTCCACGGACTATTTGATCACACCGAGGCCGCTCAAGCCCTTCTTCGATGGGCTGGTCTAGAAGATAGCTCCTCTCAGACTCTCTTTGACTACCATCAATTCAAAGAGAACGAACTTGATCGACTAGCAGAGACCTTTGCAGAGCACCTTGATATTACCTTTATCGAGTCGCTAATCAATTAACCCGATGAGTCTCACCAACCGATTTTCCCTCGACAGTATCAATCTATTCCGCCTGAAGCGCCTCCTCAGGATAGTAGTGCTTCAACGCAAGACGAGCACCATGAATCGATGAAAGTCCGGTGTGAGCCACAATAGCAATAAGCGGTGCAATCGCAATCCATGTATTAAAATTGGCCTCAGTAACCAGCTCTACATCAATAATATTTACACGATAACCGAGCATAAACATCATCCCGCTATAGAGTGAAGAGAGCACAATGTAGACAAACAGGTTACTCACCGAGGATCGCAGATGGTGCTGAATAAATAGATCTTGATTACCCATTAGCACCATATAATAAAACAGCAGTGGGGCGAGGCTGTAGAGAGAGATATTGATACCGGCAACAGTAAGGTCGTGGAGCCCTATAAAATGAACGTTAACAATAAGCACAAGGGTCAGCAGATAGGGAATTGCTGCAAGCCACTCTTTTTTCATAAAATTCATAATGGGAACCATCTCACATAACAGGGTTTTCAATGGCACTATATTAACCCTTTCTAAGCTGGGAGTTTTTGTTAATCACCCCCTCCATCACGTTTCACACTACATTCCCGCCATAAAGCGGGGTAGAATCAACTCCAGACTATACCTAATATGTAGAAAGATGACTCAGACTGCCGATTACCCCCACGTCACCGCTGCCGCAATTGTCCACCGTAATGGAAAATTTCTCATCGTTGAGGAGCAATCCGAAGGGCGTGTGGTGCTCAACCAACCGGCAGGTCATCTGGAGATCGGCGAATCCCTCACTGATGCAGTAATTCGTGAAGTTAGAGAAGAGAGCTGCTACCTATTTACCCCCGAGTATGTGAGTGGCATTTATCACTATGTAGCCGGTAAAAATATCACCTATCTACGCTTCACATTTACAGGGAAGGTGGCGGAGAAGATCGCTAACTGCACACTCGATAAAGGAATTATTGCCACCCACTGGATGACTCTTGATGAG
>JAOTST010000430.1 GCA_029864785.1 Chromatiales bacterium
CACCATTTTCCCTACAACCATCCCCGACTTAAAAATAGAGGAATCTCACGAATGGAAGAGAGCGTCTATCTGATTAAATAAGTGAGTATACGTACCATGACTTTCGTGTGGCACAAACAACGCCTCTCCTCGGCAATTGCTCCTGCATTGCTCTCGGCCGTTTGTTCCTGACGCGGCTCTACCACCTACGTCCTGTAGGCGTACGATGTTCAGGATGTACAAGTGCCTCGGGGTCATGGATGACCAAGAGAGGCCTTACATCCCTGTAAGCAAAACAGAACTGCCCGCTCGTTCTATTAAAACGAGCGGGCAGTAAGTAAGCGATTACTAGCTGTGTGTTGATTATTGAGCAGGCATCTCCTCAACCATCTCGGTCTCAACACGATCCTCTGCAGAGACGTAGTTAAGGGTCTCCTCAGTGATAACATTACCCGCTTCATCGAGCACAGAAACAGTCCATAGACCGGTCCAGCCTGGTTGCAGGTTTTTGCTCGACCAGACGCGCCAGCGGTTAGCCCCTACATTAAAGGTAACGGCGGCCTGTGGCTTACCATCATACTCCCAACGATGGGTCACACTTTGACCTTTAAGGCCGCGTAGTTCAGTAAAGAAATAGACCTTGCTGTTGTCGTTGGTCAACTCCACGATCTGATCGACCGGCTCGCGATCAACAATAAGCTGAGCAAACAGAGCCCGCGCTGCGGAACCCTCGGCATGGACCGTAACAGATGCCCCGGCAACGAAGGCAAACAGCAACATGATGAAAAATGGTTGGGCTTTTCTCATTTTTTTATTCCCTTTTGAGTCAATTAATGGCCACAGAGAATAGCACAACCATTTCACATCGTTATGTGAAGCAGATCTCTATTTGGACAAAACCTCTGCCTCAATTTTAATCTGTAGCTGTTGGATTGCCGAATCATAAGCGGCCAGCGCATCATCCAGTTCTGCATCGGCATCATCACGAATGATCACCTCAAGATGTGCCGCAGCCTGGTGTAGTGTCATCGCACCAATATTGGCCGCCGACCCCTTCGTCGAGTGCGCCCGGCGCTGTGCCTCAATTCGATTACCCTGTTCAAGGGCATCACTAATAAACGTGACCGAGTCACGCTCTATCTCGGCAAATTTCTGGATCACCATCATATAGAGTGTTCGATCGCCACCGACACGAGCCACGCCATCATCGACATCAAGTATCGAAGCCACCGTATCCTTATCTGAGTGAGCCACATTGGCTCCCGAGTCTGGCTTGGCGGCCTCTACCGAGCGATGCGTTGTACCGAGCTGCTGCGTGATTGATGCAAACAACGTAGCGGGATCGATCGGTTTGGTCACATGATCATTCATCCCCGCATTCAGACAATTTTCACGCTCCTCTGCCAGTGCATGCGCCGTCAGCCCAATGATTGGCAACCCCTCAAAACCGGCGAGCCCCCGAATGACCTGTGTCGCCTCAAAACCATCCATTTCGGGCATCTGAAGATCCATCAAGATCAGATCAAATCCTGTAGGCCCCGACCGCTGAACCATCTCGACGGCTTCAACACCATTATTGGCTGTGGCCACGGTAATTCCCGCACTACTTAAAAGACCGAAGGCAACCTCCTGATTGATCAGATTATCTTCAACCAACAGGATATGTGTTCCTGACATATCGGGAGTATCAGAGAGCATTCTGTGGCGCTCATTTCTCAATACCTTCAGATTATCCCCCTCACTAAAGAGCATTGAGATCGCATCGATCATCATCGACGCATTCACCGGCTTGAGAAGGAAAGTATGGACATCCAGTTTCTCGGCCTCTGCCCGAATCTCTTCACGACCGAAGGCGGTCACCATCACAATCTTCGGTAGTAGTGCCGCATCAATCTCCTGCTGAATCTGTCGAATGGTTTCAATGCCGTCCATATCTGGCATATGCCAATCCATCAGCACCAGATCGAACGGCTCTTCGGCCTGCGCCTCCTTGAGGCAATCAACCGCCAATACTCCTGCTGCAACGCTGGTG
>JAOTST010000431.1 GCA_029864785.1 Chromatiales bacterium
AGGGGATCTGATAACAGAGTGATTTTCCACCGCCAGTAGGCATCAACACGAGTGCGTCACCACCACCAACGAGCTGTTCGATGATCTCCTGTTGCTGTGGGCGAAAATCTTCATAGCCGAAGGTATTTTGCAGTACCTGAAGAGTCGGACTGTTGGGTGAGTTATGCAGATTCATGGAGATGATCATTTCATACCCCCCCGATGGATGAAAGCGATTCATCCTAATTAGCCTTAAATAAGACGTTGATTATCGTAAGTTGAGATATGTGACCGGATTCGCATAAATGATCTACCGAGTAGGAATATCCTTTCGCTCCCGTCATTAGTGACTATGTTTACTCTATATCGACCTGAAGGAGACGTGTGAAATGATTGAATTGCCTAATCTGGATCTGCTCCTTGATAGCGACCCTGAGATGATGACACTGCCCAGCATTGTCCATGAAATACTTGAGCTGATTGATTCAAGTGACTCATCCTCTGAAGAGATCGTTAAACTGGTTTCTCAAGATGCAGTGCTGACCACCAAGGTACTGCGCATGGTCAATAGTGCCTACTATGGTCTGGTCGCCCAAATTGAAACTGTCGCGCACGCCATCAATATTATTGGTCTCCGAACATTGAGAGATATTGTCGTGGTAACCAAAGTGGGCGAGAAATTCAATGGGGTTTCTCCTGATGTGGTGAATGTTGAGTCGTTTTGGGAGAACAATCTGGCCTGCGCCGGAATGGCAAAACGCCTAGATCAGCGACAACTGATACCAAGAAATAATATTTTTGCGCCCGCACTTCTGAGTAATATCGGTGTGTTGGTTATGTTGCAAAAGTCGCCGCGTGCATCCCGGCATGTTTTGCAGGCGGCAAAGGAAAATCGTCAAAATATCTATGATGTTGAGCAGGAAATTTTGGGTTATACCCATGCCGATATTAGTGTTGAGCTGATGAAGCGCTGGGAAATTCCTGAAATATTTATTCAGGTAGCAAAATATCGTCACCATTTTTATGAGGGGGGAAGCTATTCTAACGAGGCGGCCATCGTTCATTTAGCGGCAAGTTATACCGATAGGGTTCAGCCGTTTGTCAATTTTGAGGGGCTTAACTCAGAGCCTGATCTCGCTATTCATAACTACATTAATCTCCCCGAAATTGTCATCCATGAGGTCATGGATGAGATGGATGGGGGATCTACTCCATCGATAATGATGTGATGCTGTCTCGGGTATCGATCAGCGTCCGTGGTGATTATAGAAAATTAAGAATTTCTGACTCTATCTGATCTTTTTCGATAATACCCTTTTGGGTAATCTCTTTTGTGAATAGGTCATTAATTACTTTTGGAATTGTAATTTTTGCCTCTTTGGCAATTGATTTTAGTGCGTCAATATCCTGGGCATCAACCTCACCGGTCAATGCATTGGCGATTACGGGTGAGAACTTGGTCCACTCTGCCGTTGAGTAGGCAATGGTCTTTAGTGCTCTGTTATCACGGCAGCTATCGTAGGCTTTAAAACAAGTAGCAGTGTGCGGATCCATCAAATAGCCTTTGGCAAAGGCCTCCTTGATGTAGCGCTTACCCTCCTCATCACTGCAGAAGTCGGCGACAAAGATATCCTGAATGGTTGCCAGCTCATCGGCGGATAGCTGGTAGTGCTTCTCATCATCAAGTTGCTGCATTAACGCTTTGGTACGTTCAGCCCCAAACAGGTCAAACAGAATGCGTTCGATATTGGATGATTTAAGAATATCCATTGCAGGAGAGGTGGTAGGGATAACCGCTTTTTCACGCAGGTCATAGGCACCGGTTTTAATCACTTGGGTCAGCACGTTGTTGTTGTTAGAGGCGATGAGAATCTTCTCAACAGGCAGCCCCATCTTCATCGCATAATAACCGCCAAGGGCATTACCAAAGTTACCACTGGGCACGTCGAGGTAGACCCGCTCACCTAGGGTGATGGCCTTCTGGCGTACCAGCTCAAGATAAGAGTGGATGTGGTAGATGGTC
>JAOTST010000094.1 GCA_029864785.1 Chromatiales bacterium
CCGCGTACATAGATGAGGGTGTTGGCCATTCCAAGATCAATGGATATGTCGTATGAAAAAAATCCCCTAAAGCGTCCAAACATGTTTTGATTCTTCGTCCAATTAAAATAGATCTGCGTAGACTACAGCCGCTTTGGCTTTGCGGCAAGGGCTCAGGGGCTCTCAAGGGCTAAATTGCGACAAAAAACACACTTTATTGGGCGATGCATTCAAAATTAGCTCAATTTTAATGAAATAGCGTGGAAAATCGTCCTTGATTTGATATATGTCATAGACACTCCTTTCGATGATTAAGTAGCCCATAAATACAAAATAATATGCTGATATATAGCAGGTTTTTTTCAGTACCTCCGCTAATTATTGAGATCAGAGCGAATTTTTACTCTGATTTCAATTCCTTTAAAATACCCGGCAATTTTCAATAAGATAAAAGGGCTGATGATGAGTTTTAAAAACGTAGAGATTACAAAACAGGCCAACGTCTATTTTGATGGCAAGGTGACTAGTCGCCTGATCAAGACAGCTGACGGTAAGAGTAAGACTCTTGGAGTGATGCTTCCTGGAAGTTACCACTTTAATACTGATACCGAAGAGTTGATGGAGTTGACTCAGGGTGCTTGCAAGGTGAAGCTTGATGGAAGTGATGAGAGGAATAGCTACAAAGGTGGTGAGAATTTCATGGTGCAGGCCAACTCTGGTTTTGATATTGAGGTGACCGAGTTACTGGACTACATTTGCCATTTTTAACTCCTGTGGCATGCTGAAAATGCGGATCTATTTTACAAGTGGCTATAGGTTCAAAGATAGCTCGGTCAGATCAATAAAAATTTGATTTATAAGCAATTTTTTCCGATAGTAAGGTATTCATAGTGATCGAGGAAGGAGTCAAAATAATGGATCCAGAGACGCTGGTAGAACACCCTCTCCTCTTCGGGGAGAGCCCCGCTGCAATCGAGTGGTTATTTGATACCATGACCGAACGCTGGCTTCAGGCTGGCGATGTACTGCTTGAGCCGGGAGAGGAGAATCATCTTCTCTTTTTAATCACAGATGGCAGTGTTCGAGTCGAGCTGGAGGTCGAAGGTAAGGAGGTTATTACTAACCTCAATGCGGGTGACTGTGTGGGCGAACTCTCTGTGCTGGATAAGAAATCTGCTGCGGCCTACGTGGTCGCCAATGAAGCGACGACTCTATTGGCGATTGAACGTAAGGATATCTGGCGACTCATCGACCTCTCTCACATATTTGCTCGCAACCTGCTCAATACCCTCTCTGACCGTGTGCGTAACGATAACGTCAGCCTGGGGGAGTCACTGCTGCTCCAGCGTCGTTGTGAAAAGAATTCGAAGATCGATTTTCTAACAGGACTCTACAATCGCCGTTGGCTTGATCAGATGCTGCCACGATTGATCGAACGATCTCAGACTGATGGCACGCCACTGGGAGTGATGATGCTGGATCTAGACCATTTCAAGCGCTACAACGATAGTCATGGGCATCAAGCGGGTGATGAGGCGCTACGTGTTACAGCGGCTACTATTTCGGATCATATTCGCCCCGGTGATTCGGCGATACGTTACGGTGGGGAGGAGTTCCTCGTCATCCTGCCGGGTAGTAATAGAAAAGATGCACTGATGATCGCTGAGCGAATCTGCCGAGAGATTCGTCAACATACAATTATTGACCAATTTGATGACACTACACTGCCTGGGATTACGACCTCTATTGGTGTCGCCTGTTTGGCGAAGGGAGAACAGGTTAATGAACTGATTGTTCTTGCCGACAGGGCGCTCTATCAAGCGAAAAATAGTGGTCGTGACAGGGTCTTTATTGATGAAGTTAATGGCTAGTGTTTGAGATTAATTTCTATAGGGTCTTGGGTTTTTAAAATGATTGTTCATCCAACTACCCTTTCAGTCGGTACAAAAAACAGCTCCGCACAGATGCTCCCTGGTGGTTCAATGTTTTCAGAGTGCGTACAATAGCGGGCTGATTTTTCGATTCCACGCCATAATTTTCAAATGGGTGTGGATAACTGTTTTTGGAGGCCATATGGCTCTTGAGAAGAAAGATGTAGAGGCGATAGCCCATCTCGCCCGAGTTGCGATTGATGAGGCCGATGTAGAAGATTACGCCGAGAGCCTCTCTAATATTCTGGGGCTGGCTGATCAGCTCAATAGTGTAGACACCGATGGCGTGACACCGATGGCCCATCCGATGCATATGGTGCAGCGTCTGCGTGCTGATGAGGTGTCCGAGACCAATCAGCGTGAGCATCTTCAGGAGCATGCCCCCGCTGTCGAACGGGGTCTTTTCCTTGTGCCACAGGTGATCGATTGATGAGTAACGATATGCACAGTAAGACGATTTCAGAGCTGGCTATTGGACTGCGTAACGGTGATTTCTCCAGCGAGGAGTTGACCCGCAGTTATCTGGATCGCATCAACGCCTCTCAAGAGAGACTCAACGCCTTCATCACTGTGACCGATGAGCAGGCGATGAAACAGGCGCAGGCCGCCGATCAGCGCATCACTGCCGGTGATAGCGGTATTCTTACCGGTATCCCGATTGCCCATAAAGATATCTTTTGTACCGATGGGGTACGAACCTCCTGTGGTTCGAAGATGCTCGATCCCTTTATTGCGCCCTACGATGCCAAAGTGATCGAAAACTTTCAAAATGATGGTGCCGTCATGTTGGGTAAGACCAATATGGATGAGTTTGCGATGGGTTCATCAAATGAGACCAGCTTCTACGGTGCGGTGAAAAATCCGTGGGCCCTCGACGCGGTTCCCGGTGGGTCGTCTGGTGGGTCGGCAGCAGCGGTTGCTGCACGTATTGCCCCCGGTGCGACGGGTACTGATACCGGCGGTTCGATTCGCCAGCCCGCAGCGCTTTGCGGAATTACCGGAATTAAACCGACCTATGGACGTGTTTCGCGTTACGGCATGATTGCCTACGCCTCCAGCTTAGATCAGGCGGGTCCGATGGCGGCGAGCGCCGAAGATTGCGCGATGATGTTGCAGGTGATGGCTGGTTTCGACAAGCGTGATTCCACCAGTTCTGAACGAGATGTCCCCGACTACTCTGCTGATCTGAGTAAAGATCTTAGCGGCATGAAGATTGGCTTACCTAAGGAGTACTTTGGTGAAGGGCTTGATGGTGATGTCGCCAAGGTGATCGAGACAGCTATCGACGAGTATAAAAAGCTCGGTGCGGAGGTCGTAGAGATCTCCCTACCCAATACACACATGGCGGTGCCGACCTATTATGTGGTGGCTCCCGCTGAATGTTCATCAAACCTCTCGCGTATGGATGGGGTTCGTTTTGGACATCGTTGTGAAGATCCAAAAGACCTTGAAGACCTCTACAAGCGTTCACGTGGTGAGGGATTTGGGACTGAGGTGAAGCGTCGCATCCTGATCGGTGCCTATGCCCTCTCATCCGGTTATTACGATGCCTACTATCTGAAGGCACAACGGGTGCGCAACCTGATTAGTGAAGATTTCAAACAGGCGTTTGAGAAGGTCGACCTGATCATGGGGCCGACTACCCCGACCCCCGCCTTCAATCTGGGCGAAAAGTCGGACGACCCGCTGGCGATGTATCTCGCCGATATCTACACGATTGCGGTCAATCTTGCCGGTCTGCCGGGGATGTCACTACCGGCCGGTTTTGTGAATGATCGTCCTATCGGTCTACAGCTGATCGGTAACTACTTTGAGGAGTCACGACTGTTGAATGCCGGTTACAAATTCCAGCAGGCGACCGATTGGCACCAGAAAATTCCAGGGGAGTTCGCATAATGGCTTGGGAAATCGTAATCGGTTGTGAGATCCATGTGCAGCTCGCAACTAAGTCAAAAATTTTCTCGGGCGCATCGACAGCGTATGGTGCAGAGCCGAATACTCAGGCGTGTGCCGTTGACCTCGGTCTGCCCGGAGTGCTGCCGGTATTCAATGCCGATGCCCTCGCCAAGGCGGTAAAGTTCGGACTGGCGATCGATGCTGAGATCGGTATGCGCTCGGTCTTTGATCGCAAGAACTACTTCTATCCCGATCTGCCCAAGGGGTATCAGATCAGTCAAATGGATTACCCGATAGTGGGTGTGGGCGAGATTGATGTCGATATGGAAGACGGCACGACTAAGCGTATTGGAATCACCCGTGCCCACCTCGAAGAGGATGCGGGAAAGTCGCTACACGAAGATTTTCAGGGGATGACCGGTATCGATCTCAACCGTGCCGGTACACCACTGCTGGAGATCGTCTCCGATCCCGATCTGCGTTCGTCCAAAGAGGCGGCGGCCTACATGCGTAAGATCCATTCGCTGGTGCGTTATCTTGAAATTAGTGACGGTAACATGCAGGAAGGATCCTTCCGCTGTGATGCAAATGTCTCGATTCGTCCCGTAGGTCAGAAGGAGTTCGGTACCCGTGCCGAAATCAAAAACATCAACTCCTTCCGCTTTGTTGAGAAGGCGATCGACCATGAGGTAGAGCGTCAGATTGCAGTGATTGAGTCGGGTGGCCGAGTGGTGCAGGAGACCCGTCTCTATGATCCAGATAAAGACGAGACCCGCTCAATGCGTTCGAAAGAGGAGGCCAATGACTACCGTTACTTCCCCGACCCCGATCTGCTACCAGTAGAGATCGATGATGCCTATGTCGAGGCGATTCGCAAAACGCTGCCAGAACTTCCTGATGCACGTCGTCAGCGTTTTGAATCGGAATATTCATTACCCGAATATGATGCAGGTCTATTGACCGCATCGCGTGAGCTTGCCGACTATTTCGAAACAGTGGTCAAGCAGTCTGGAGCGGAAGCCAAGATCTGCGCCAACTGGGTGATGGGTGAACTCTCTGCCGCACTCAACCGCGATACGATTGGCATCGAAGCATCACCAGTAAATGCCGAAAATTTTGCCGGTCTGGTTAAGCGCATTGCCGACGATACCATCTCCGGTAACACCGCCAAGAAGGTCTTTGAGGCGATGTGGGCCGGTGAAGGGAGTGCCGATAAGGTGATCGACGCCAAGGGGCTCAAGCAGATCTCTGATAGCGGCGCGCTGGAGGGAATTATCGATGAGGTGATGAGCAACAATAGCCAACAGGTCGAGAACTATCGCAATGCCGAGCCCGACAAGCGTGGCAAGATGATCGGCTTCTTTATGGGGCAGGTGATGAAGGCGACTCAGGGTAAGGCCAATCCCGGTGAAGTGACCAAATTGCTCAATGAGAAACTCAATGGCTAGACTACTTAAAGCTATTTTGCTGCTCGCTCTTTTGGCAACCTTTTATGGTTGTACCGAAGAGCAGCAGAATCGGCTTTCTCGTGTTGGTGTGAGCTGGTTGGAAGGTAACTATAAAGTCACCTATGCGGTCGATGGACACGTTAAGACATGGCAAGTACTCAACGGTAAGGTGACCTCTGAAGCGGCAAAGGGTTACTACTATTTCTGGGCTACGGATGGCGCGAAAAAACACTATGTTCAGACCCCCATCGACCGAACCTATATTGAAGAGATTCTTTAATTAGGGGTTTTACGCTTCCCGATTAAGCCACTTCGAGACCATCTGTAACAGCGGTTCTTGATTAAACGGCTTGCTCATAAAGTCATCCATGCCGGCATCGATCGTTTGTTGGCGATCCTCCTCGGAGGCGTTGGCGGTTACAGCAATGATGGGAATATGTTCCCCCTCCTTCTCGTTGGCACGAATCTCTTTGGTGGCCTGACAACCATCCATCACCGGCATCTGACAATCCATCAGGATCAAGTCGTAATGCTTTTGTTGAAGCATCTCTAACGCCACGGCACCATTTTCAGCAATATCGAGATCCAGCCCACCCTTCTTTAACATGGCTGAGGCGATCATTGCGTTCACCTCATTATCCTCTGCCAGCAGAATGCGGCCCTCTAATTTTTGGGATGCCGTTGTTAGGTCAGTAGTTGGTTTCTCTTCATGTGCTTCTGTTTTCGCTGAAACTGTCAGGGGCAGGGTGAACCAGAAGGTAGAGCCCTGTTCCGGAATACTCTCTACACCGATCTCACCGCCCATCAGATTGATTAGGCGTTTGGATATCGTTAATCCTAAACCGGTTCCGCCATATTTGCGTGCGGTAGAGTTGTCGGCTTGGGTAAATGGTTGAAATAGTTCTTGCTGTGCATCAGAAGAGATACCGATACCGCTATCGATAATCTCAACTCTTAATGGATGATGATTATCTTTACGTTCATCGACGACTATTTTTATGATGACCTGTCCCTGCTCGGTAAACTTTATGGCATTGCCGATCAGGTT
>JAOTST010000095.1 GCA_029864785.1 Chromatiales bacterium
CACCATGTAGCTCCAGTGATGGCTGTTGCCCAAGGGGTATCAGCACTGCTTAATGGCGATTTGATTACTATTCCATCGTGGGCAATTACGGTACAACTTCTATCGCTGGCAATAATTATCCTGGTGATGGTGTTGCTGTTGCCGAGAATTAGTCGCGCTTCTGGACTCATTCTCACACTGCTGATGATCTTCGTGATGTTTAATTTCCATTTTGTGATGATTATGGCCTATCAGTTATGGGTTCCGATGATGATGCCTATTGTGGCATTGATTGCGGGCTACCTATTGGTTACGGTTCGGGAACTCTTTAGTCGGCACTTTCACTCGCTGGTTAAAAACCTGTCCAATGCCAATTACCTTTTGGCTCAAAACTACCAAGCGCAGGAGATCTCGACCGGGCGCTGGAGCGTTATCGTCGCTGTACTTTGGATGGTGGCGTGATAGAACAACTCTACGGTCTTGGACTCGACTATGAACGTAAGCGTCAATTTAATAAGGCCGCGGCTGTTTTTAGAAAAATAGCACGAGCCGATGGTGATTTTCGTGATGTAGTTGAGCGCATTGAGCGCAACTGTGAGATGGAACAGCAGATGGGGCTTGGTGGTGCGGGTAGCAACACAAGTGCCAGCGGTACGGTTATTATCGGAGCGGATAGTGGTGTTCAAAAACCGATGCTGGGGCACTATCAGCTCGACAAAGAGTTGGGTCGTGGTGCGATGGGCATGGTCTATCTTGGTGTTGACCCCCGTATCAATCGCACTGTGGCAATTAAGACCATGGCGCTTTCAGCCGAATTTGATGAAGACCAGATTGAAGGGGTCAAAGAGCGTTTTTATCGTGAAGCGGAGACGGCTGGACGTCTCAACCATCCCAATATTGTGACTGTCTATGATGTGGGAGAGGAGCAAGATCTCGCCTTTATCGCGATGGATTATCTAAAGGGGAGGGAGCTCTCTTACTACTGTAAGCCCGATAATCTATTGCCGGTGGATGAGACCCTCTCTCTTATTGAACAGATTGCCGAGGCGCTCGATTATGCGCATCAACAGGGGGTGGTTCATCGTGATATCAAACCGGCCAACATTATGTATGACCGTGACAATGATGTGATTAAGGTGACTGACTTTGGTGTCGCTTGTTTGACCGATGCAAGTAAGACCAAGACGGGAACCGTGTTGGGTAGTCCATCTTATATGTCACCTGAACAGCTGGCCGGTAAGAAGGTAGACGGTCGTTCTGATCTCTTCTCTTTGGGGGCGATGCTCTATCAACTTATTACCGGTGTTTTACCGTTTGAGAGTGATTCATTAGCGAGTCTGATGTACAAGATTGCTAATGAGAATCATAAGCCGCCAAGCAAGTATCGTGATATTCCTAGCTGTGTTACACGAATTATTAATAAGAGTTTGCAGAAAGATCTGACGAAACGTTTTCAAAGTGGTAATGAATTTGCGGGCGCTATTAAGCGCTGCCTCGATTGAGTCAAACGGGGTAAGAGGTTTAGATGATAAAGGTCTACGGTAAGAGTGATACTGGATTAAAGCGTAACCATAACGAAGATTATATCGGATGGAGCGAGGAGGGTGGTCTTGCTATTCTTGCCGATGGAATGGGTGGGCATAATGCTGGAGAAGTGGCCAGTAAAATAGCGGTCACAACCATCCAGCAGCAGCTATTAAATAGTGCTCTTATCGATTCAAAGTCTGAAATTAAAAATGCTATAGATAGAGCCAATGAAGCAATTAATTACAAAGCCAAAGATAGCTTGGTTTGTGCGGGAATGGGAACAACGGTTGTTGTCGTACTATTTAATGACTCCCATATCTCTTTTGGACATGTAGGTGATTCACGTCTCTATCGATTGCGAGATAATGTGTTAGAACAGCTCACCTCAGATCACTCCCTAGTACAGGAGATGGTTGATGAGGGATTTATGAATCAGGCTGAGGCTCGTGAGTCTGTTAGTAATAACGTCATCACTCGGGCGCTTGGTACAGACTCTGAGGTTCAAGGTGAGATACAACAACAAGATATCTCTCAGGGTGATCGCTATCTACTCTGCTCTGATGGGTTGAGTGATATGATTGAGTCAACCGATATTCATAACCTAATGGGGGAGGCGAGTATGGAAGTGGCCGTGGATAAATTGATCGCTTTGGCGAATGTAAATGGTGGCAGCGACAATATCTCTGTCATTCTGGTAGAGATTGTTTAAATGATGTTGCATCTATGGAGTAGTGCATGGCAAAACTGATTATTACCCTCAACGGACTACCGGTAAAGGAGTATCCACTTCAACTCGCAAGGATCACCATCGGTCGTAACTCAGACAATGATATTGCATTAGATGATGAAACCGTAAGTGGTGAACATGCGGTTATTCAGCTTAAACCTGAACCGTCCATTACCGATCTTGATAGTACAAATGGTACCCAGCTTAATGGCAATAACATTGGTAAAGAGCCGTTAACGCATGGCGATATCATCAAGATAGGTAGCCATCAGTTGACCTTTATCGATGAGCAGGCTCAAGATTTTGAATCAACAGTCATTCTCGACAGTCCGGTAGTGATGGAGGGCGAGGGTAATATTCAGGGTGCGATTAAGCTGCTTAACGGTACTAAGGCGGGCGAGGTGAGAAAAATTGAGAAAGATCGCACGACCCTTGGTCGTCCGGGTGTACAGGCCGCTGTCATTATTCGCCAGGCCGGCGGCTTCACTCTAATGGCCGTTGCGATTGGTAAGGGGGAGATCACCTCTCAACTTAATGGTAAGACGCTGACCACTGAAGAACGTCAACTCTATGATGGTGATCTGATTGAGATTGCTGGAGCACAACTGCAATTTATATCACAGACAGGATAGGACTAATGTCACGGTTAATTGTTAAACATCAAGGAATCGAGTTGCGTAGCTACGAACTCAACAAAAAGCGGATAACCGTTGGTCGTCGTTCTGATAATGATATTCAGCTCGATGATCCTGCGGTGAGCGGCTGTCACGCCGTGCTGACCGTTCTGCCTAATGAATTTTTAGAAGATAGTTCAGATGTCTCTATTATTGACTTTGACAGTACCAACGGAATTTTTATCAATAAAATTCGTATACGCCAGAAAGATCTAAAAAATGGTGATGTGATCGTTTTGGGGAACCATGAGCTCCATTATGAGGCCAATGCCTCCGTTCCGGATATGGGACAGACGGCAATCATTATCCCGCAAAATTAGCTGCAAGATACTCCTCTCCTCAGATCTCATATAAAAATGTGAACGGGTCGCCAAATAAAGCGGCTTGATAGTGCTAGAGTTTCATAAAAGTGTGAGCCGACTTTCTCCCTAAATGGACAAAGCTGGGACTCGACTACAATAACAATAAGTTCAAGGGGTAAAGTGGAAGCATCAATATGGTGACTAAAGAGATCGTGAAGTTGCTTTCAGAGCGCCTGAATATTAGCCAGCGACAGGCTAAGGATCTGCTTGAGCTGCAGGTTAAGGCGATAACCAGCCATCTACAACGTCGCCATAATATCATTACGCGTGATTTTGGTACGGTTGGTATCAAAGAGGTTCCCGCAAGAAGAGCCTACATCCCATCCGAAAAAATACTCTGTGAAATTCCGGCGCACCAAAAAATATTCTTCAGGGCGGCCAATAAACTGAAAGAGTTAGTGAAAAGCTGGAGACCATCGTGAGTGCTGCAGCCCATATAAACGTCTATAACGGGACTCTGCTTGATGAAATTATTCATGAACAGAAACTCTCGCGCGAACTGGTTAAACGGGCGGCAAGAGAGATCTTTGTCATTATCAAAGAGGGGTTGGTTCGTGATGGTGTGGTTCGTATTAACCACTTTGGTAGTTTTAAACTCAAACGGATGGCTTCCAGAAAGGGACGTAACCCACAGACCGGTGAGTCGATCACCATACCCGGGCACGCCAAGGTTATCTTCTCACCGTGTAAAGCACTGCGTGAGATGATCCAGCCGATTCATCCAAAGCCAATTCCTATACCTTCGGCAGAACCGACTCAGATTAAAAAAAATGTCAAACGAGTAGCAGTTCAGTCCATTCCTGAACTGATTCCTGAGCCAGCACTTCTTAAAATCGAGAGTGAGGCAACGACATTCATTGAGCCTGTTAGTGAAGATGATACTCAGGGAAAACGTAAAACGGGTGGGCATGAGAAGCTAATCTACTTCGGTATCGCCACAACAATTATTGCGGTAGTCGCAATGAAGAGCATGCCAAATAGAGTGGAGATCTTGTCTACGAGCATCAATTTACCACCCGTTGCCCAACTGCAGGAGAAGCCTGTGGTGGGATCGTTTACTTCGCCTGTTATGGATGTGGAGCTGGCAGCACAACCCGAAAGCGAACCTGAGCAGTTACAGATGGGTTCAACACAATCTGAGATCCAGAAAGAAGAGAGCGCTAGTTCTACAGAAATGGTCACCGTTACAACATTTGATGAACCAACCTCTAAAATAGAGGAGGTGGTTATCGAACCAGTCGAAACATCCGCTCATGCTATGACTGAAGTATTAACTCCTGCCCCTGTTGTGATAACTCAGATACAACCCGTAAATAATTTTTTCTTTACCGAGCGCCCTTACAAACTACAAGGAGGCAATAGCCTCTGGCGACTCTCAAAGAATTTTTATAGAGAACCACTCTATTGGCCCCATATCTTTTTTGCGAATGCTGACACGATTAACAATCCAGATAAACTGCGTGAAGGGCGTACCATTATCATGCCAACCCTTGAAGGCGAGCCTGGAAGCCTCACGTTCAATGATCGTGAAAAGATCGCTGAAGGATACTTTCTCGTTTATACCTTTTATAAAGAGAGTGGACACGCCGATGCCTTTTTTGCACTGTTGGAGGCGAAACGTTATTCAGCAGAGGTGGTGGAGCGCAAACGCCATACGCTCACCCTCTCAGCGGTTGAAAATATTCTGTTAGATCAACAAAAGGTTGTCGCTAACCTTTAAATTTTTGCTGCAGTGAATATGAAATTTACGCATTAATTACGTTTTCATAAATTGATTCATTAAGAGTTATTGTCGTAGAGTTATCACGACTCCATGACGATCATTTTCTGGATCTGCATATCGTGAAACGTGTAGGAAATTCCGCCCGTTCCAAGACCTGATTGGCGGAGTCCGGCAAAGGGCATCCAGTCCACTCTAAAAGCGGTGTGATCATTGATCATGACCGCTGAGGCATCGAGTTGGTGGCTGGCATGCATCGCACTAGCCATATCTTTTGCAAACACGGAAGCTTGAAAGGCCCAAGGCAAGCTGTTCGCCATGGTGATCGCCTTATCCATATCATCATAAGAATAGACACAAACGACCGGACCAAATATCTCTTGTGTACTGACTTTGCTATCGGCAGATGGATTGAATAGAACGCTGCACTCATATGTGGTTTCAGAAAGTGCCTGGCCTCCGGTCAGTAACTCGGCACCTTCGGTGACTGCTTCATCGATCCATTGCCCGATTCGCTTAACCTCTGCAGGGCGAATTAATGGGCCAATTTCAGTGCTCTCAAGTGTTGGATCGCCAATAGTTAGCTTGGCTGCACCTTCGGCCAGTTTTTTAGCGAGATCTCGCGCCATACTTTTGTGAGCAAAGATACGTTGCACCGATACGCAAACCTGTCCGGCATGATAGAAGCCACCTTTAAGCAGTTTAGGTAGCGCTGCTTTGATATCGGCATCTTCGGCAATAATTACGGGTGCGGCACCGCCGTGTTCCAAGGCGCAGCGAGCTCCGGGAGCCAGTTGTGAACGCAGCATCCAGCCAACTTTGGCACTACCGATGAAACTCAAAAATCCGACTCGGGGGTCGGCAACCAATTTACTTGAAACTTCACGGCTATCGGGAATCAGTGCCTGACACCACTCATCGGGTAGACCCGCTTCGCGTAATATAGCAACCAGACGAAAACAGGATAGTGGGGTGTCTTGCGCCGGCTTTACAATGACCGGGCAACCGGCCGCTATGGCGGGGCCGATCTGATGGGCAATTAGATTAAGTGGATGATTAAATGCACTTAATGCAACGACCACTCCAATAGGCTCCGAGATGGTAAAGGCCTGTTTATTCTTTGATGCGGCATTCATTCCCATGGGGATCATTTCGCCGGAATCGTTCCGTAAAGCATCGGCACAGAGTCGAATACTATCGATGGCACGGGTGACCTCAACACGTGAGTCGATGAGTGGTTTGCCACCTTCTCGTGCCGCCTCAATAGCGAGTTCTTCAGCACGCTCACTCATTAGCTG
>JAOTST010000096.1 GCA_029864785.1 Chromatiales bacterium
TGAACCGTTCTGGCAGACTCTTCTCGCCACCACACTCGTGGGCGAAATGGTCTCTATCCCAGGGGATGACGGCACGACTAAAGTAGAGTGCAAACCCTGCGGCATCGGTGACCACTTTTACAACGTGAGGATCATAGAGTTCATCAATCGAGTGAATTTTGGTTGAGAGAGTCGCGACATCGGCACCATTTTCTTTCCCGGTCTCTGCCTCTAGCAGGTCAGCCACTTGATGCAGCAGTTCAGGCGGCATGAGGGGTTCATCACCCTGTAGGTTGACGACAATCTCATCATCACCCAGCCCCATCATTGCAGAGGCTTCAGCGAGGCGTTCACTTCCCGAGGTGTGGGTGTCGGCGGTCATACATGCCTCACCACCGAAATCCGTCACCACCTTTTCAATGCGTTCATCATCGGTGGCGACCACCACCCGCGCTGCACCCGATGCAACCGCCTGACGATAGACCCGCTCGATCATCGTCTGACCGGCAATGTCGAGCAGTGGCTTACCGGGAAGCCGACTTGAGGCGTACCGCGCAGGAATGATGACGTTAAAGCTCATGGGGTTAGCCCTCAACCTCTTCTTCGGCTGGAAGCTCTCGTGCCTCTTCCTGCAACATAACGGGGATGTCGTCACGAATCGGATAGGCAAGGCGATCCGCTTTGCAGATTAGTTCTTGTTCAGTTTTTTTGTAGACCAGCGGCCCTTTGCAGAGGGGGCAGACCAGAATAGCTAACAATTTTTTATCCATATTTATTCTCCAGACGTTGGATAATCTCTTCGGCAAAACCGTCTCTAAGCTCTGCTTCAACCGGCAGCACCCAGAGATTGTCCAAAGGGAATTTTTCACATTTTACAGCATCTTTTTCGGTCATAATAATCGGCAGCTCTGGCGAGAGTTGCAGATCACTCTGTTGAAAGGGGTGGTGGTCGATAAACGGGTGTTCGGTCACCGCAAAGCCCTGCTCTGATAGCAGATTAAAGAAACGTGCAGGATTACCGATACCGGCCACGGCGTGAACGGTTTTCCCCAGCCGTTGAATAAACTCATCCATACCGACCGACTCTCTACTCTTTAAATGATAGAGTTGTTGAGGTTGCAGGCTCATCGCCACCTCCTCTGTTTGCCCATGATGATTAAGGGAGCCACCATTGTTGATCACAAAATCGACCTTTTTCAGCCGCTTTAACGGTTCACGCAGTGGCCCGGCGGGAAGTAGAAAACCGTTACCAAAACGGCGCTCGCCATCAACCACCACCAGCTCGATATCCCGATGCATGCGGTAGTGTTGCAGGCCATCATCACTAATGATGATATCGACCGGATGTTTCTCATAAAGCATCTGCGCAGCGGCAACTCGATCAGCCCCCACAACCATCGGGCAGCCCGTTCGATGGGCGAGCAGCACCGCCTCATCCCCCACCATTTGCGGATCACTCTCTGTGGTGACATCCTGCGGCCAGCTCTCGGCCTGTCCACCATAACCACGGCTGATAATGCCGGGGTTTTTACCCAACCGTTGCAGCTCACGACAGAGCCAGACCACCATCGGGGTCTTGCCGCTACCGCCCACGGTGATATTACCGACGACAATGATCGGCGCACCGACGCGATAACTTTTTAAAAGATTAAGTCGGTAGAGCAACCGACGTGTGGCAGCGATAAGGGCAAACAGTCGTGATAATGGATAGAGCATCCATGCAACAACACCACGATGTTGCCAGGCACTCTCAATCATATCGGTTGAGGTATTTCCTGATTGGTCTGCTGGGCAAACTGTAGCCGATGCAACGCGGCGTAGGTCTCATCATTGGCGATAAGCTCTTTGTGGGTGCCCTGTTCAATGATGCGCCCCTGATCAAGCACCACAATCTGATCGGCCTTCTCAATGGTTGAGAGACGATGGGCTATCACCAGTGTGGTGCGATTCTCCATTAGCTCTTCAAGTGCCGCCTGAATATGACGCTCCGATTCAGTATCGAGCGCGGAGGTGGCCTCGTCGAGAATTAAAATAGGGGAGTTTTTGAGTAGCGCCCGTGCAATGGCAAGCCGTTGACGTTGCCCGCCGGAAAGCAGTACGCCATTCTCCCCCACCATGGTATTGAGACCTTCAGGAAGCTTCTCAATAAACTCCCAGGCGTGTGCCGCTTTGGCCGCTGCAATCATCTCATCCTCCCCAACGCCATCTAGCTGACCGTAGGCGATGTTGTGAGCGATGGTGTCATTAAACAGGGTGATATGCTGACTAACCAGTGATATCTGGTTACGGAGTGATTGCAGTGTGAGCTGATCAATCGACTGATTGTCGATCTCAATTGAACCGCTCTGTAGGTCATAGAAGCGCGGTAACAGATTCACCATGGTGGTTTTACCGCTACCTGAACGCCCTACAAAGGCGACGGTCTGTCCCGGTTCAATGGCGATATCAATATTGTAGAGTACCTGTTCGCCACCCGTTGCGTAACGAAAACCAACATCCCTATAACGCACGGCTCCTTCGCATTTCTCCATCTCAATGGAGCCATTGTCGACCTCTTGCGGGGTATCGATAAAGGTAAAGATTGAGCGTGCGGCGGCGATCCCTTTTTGTAGATTAGCGCTAATTTTGGTGAGGCGTTTCATGGGAGCCAGCAACATCATCATTGCGGCAAGAAACGACATAAAGCCGCCAACACTCAGCTGCGGATCGCTCAGGGCAATATAGATGACGATAGCCGAGGCGATGGTCGCTACAAATTGCACCACCGGTACACTTGCGGCGCTGGTTGCCAACAGTTTTAAATTGAGGGCGCGATTCCCCTCATTTTCCGCCTCAAAGCGAGCCGCTTCGTAGTGATGCCCACCAAAGGTCTTCACTTCACGCTGCCCCTCAATAGCCTCTTCAGCAATTTGACTCACATTCCCCATGGAGTCCTGAATTCTGTGGCTGTAGCGACGAAAACGTTTATTAATAAAGTCGATAATGATCGCAATGAATGGTGTGCCGATCATAAGAATGAGCGCCAGCTTCCAGTTGAGATAGAACATCCACCCCAGCAGCCCAAAGACTGTAATGGTGTCACGCACCAAAATAGTGATGACATCGGTTGCAGCGAGGGCAACCTGCTCAACATCGTAGATCAGTTTGGAGATAAGGGTTCCTGAAGGCGAAGAGTCATAGAACGAAACGGGCAGTTTAAGTAGCTGCTCAAACATCTCTCCGCGCAACACCTTGATGACCCGCCGAGCCACCCACGCCATCCAATATTCAGAGAGATAGGATGCAATGCCGCGAATAAAGAATAACCCTATGAGCACCACCGGCGTCCAGCGGATCACCTCCATATCGCGCTTAACAAAGCTGCCATCCATCATCGGCTTCATTAACATCGCAAAACCAGTTTCGGTTCCAGCAACAACAATAAGGGCGATGGTCGCGACTAAAAATGCCTTCCAGTGAGGTAGCACATAGCCAAGTAGGCGACGAAAAACGATCTTTGAATCATCTAAACCGGGCATAGAGTTATTGCGCTTTCAGTGTTGCGAAGGTGAGCTGATTAAAACCGAGCTGTCTGAGGGCATCCATTGCACCGATAACCGCCTGATGTGGAGTGAGTCGATCCGCCTGAATAACTACCTGAGGTGAGTCGACCCCTTTGGCAGCGGTAAAAATGGCACTCCGAAGGATATCAATGCGGCTACTGACCACCTCTTCCTGATTCACAAAATAGTGCCCCTTGGCATCAATCGTAATTAACAACTCCTGCTTCTTCTCTGAAACCGGTTCACTACTGGACTCTGGAAGCGCAATGGCAATTTCACTCTGCCGATCAAAGGTGGTCGAGACCATGAAAAAGATCAGCAGCAGAAAGACGACATCAATAAGTGGTGTGAGATTGAGATCGAGCTCTTCACGATCCTTTTTACGAAAGTTCATGGATTAGCCCTGACTGGCCTCACGTTCACCATGAATCACCTCAACCAACTTGAGAGACTCCTCTTCCATCCTAAGTACCAGTAAGTCGACCTTACCTCGTAGATGACGATAAAACATCAGTGTAGGAATCGCCACGGAGAGCCCCGCAGCGGTTGTGATCAGCGCCTCGGAGATACCGCCGGCAAGCACGGTCGGATCACCCACACCCTGCACTGTAATTGCGGAGAAGACCTTTATCATCCCGATAACCGTTCCAAGTAGTCCCAGCAGCGGGCTAATTGAGGCGATGGTCCCCAGCGTATTGAGGTAGCGTTCGAGCTCAGAGACTACCTGTCGCCCATTCTCCTCAATCACCTCTTTCATTATCAACCGTTCATGATCGATATTGACCAGACCTGCCGCAAGGATACGACCAAGTGGAGAGCTTTTGTGTAGTTGCTCAATATGCTGATTATTGAGTTTTCCATCTTGGTGCAGCTTCCAGATCTCAGCCACCAGATTCCGAGGGGCGATCTTCTCAATCTGCAATGCCCAAAAACGTTCCGCAATAATTGCGAGTGCCACAACTGAGCTGAGAATGATGGGAACCATCAACCAGCCGCCTGCCAATACAAACTCCAACACGTATTAAATTCCTATTTTAGTCTTCTATTGATCTATTTCTGATCACGCTTTATGTGCCCTTTTGTTTGCGAATAACTACCGCCAACAGCCGTTAATCATACTCTATATTATGCCAGTATCGCCGCTCTTGTTGACGAAAACTTTGCGCAATCAGTGGACATTTTTCACATAAATTGAAGGTAATCGCCCCTTCACTAAAGCTATTCACCCTTTTTGCCCCAGATTCACGATAGCGACGGACCACCGATGCATCAGGAAAGTGGTAACGGTTACGGTAACCAACAGGAAAAACCACCCACTCAGGCGCCACCCTGTCGATAAAGGGTTGTGATGAAGATGTTTTGCTACCGTGGTGCGGTGCCACCAGAATATTTGAACGTAATCGTTCGCCATATTCATTCACCATAAGCTGCTCAGCTGGAGCCTCAATATCACCAGTCAGCAGTACACTTTGTCCGTTTGCAGTCACTTTTAAGACACACGAGAGGTTGTTCTCTGAAAGCGGAAGTTCCAGAGATGGCGGGTGAAGTATTTCAAACTGAACCCCATTCCATGACCACGCCTCGCCCCTATGGCAGCTTTCAACCCTCGCCCACCTCATCATCTGAGGGACGCTGGTAATAATCCTGCTGACCACAATCTGTTCATAGAGTGATTTCGCCCCACCAATATGATCGTTATCTCCATGACTCACGATTAAGGTATCAACCCGTTCTTTGCCACGCCTGCGAAGATAGGGAATCACCACCGCCTCGCCATAGTTAAAGCCTGATGGGTAGCTCGCCCCCGTATCGAAAACAAGCGCATGGTCACGGGTCTCTACCACCGCCGAAAGACCCTGCCCAACATCGAGCAGAGTAAATCTGGCCGCCCCCTCCTCTAGTGGTGTTAAAGAGATCAAAACAGCCGGCAGGATTCCGAATAACCCGAACACACGCGGCCAACGCGGATAGAAGAGAACTAAAGCCAGACCTGCCGCAGCCGGAACCAGCAGCCAATTGTTCGCAAGCGTCAGTGTCATCGGCTCTACAAGGTGATTTAACTCGTTCAGTAGATAGGTTAATCCAGCCATTCCGGAACCGGCCAGAGTCAGCAGCAGCTGTGCCAGACCGTTCGACAACGGCAACGTGATGACACTCAATAGCGTCAGCGGCACCACCCAGAGACTCACCCATGGCACCGCGATAAGGTTTGCAACTGGGGCGATGAGACTCATCCGCCCAAAGAAGAGTATAAGTAGCGGAGCAAGCCCCAAAAATAGCAGCCACTGCAACTTGCCATAGCGAACTAACCAGCTCTCTGGTTCACGATGAATCCCGGCAAAAATCAGAGCAACGGCGGCAAAAGAGAGCCAGAACCCGACTGAAAGTGATGCAAAAGGATCGAGCAACAACACCATAATGAGTGCAAAACTAAAGAGCTGAACAGGGCGAACCGGCCGTTGCAGAATAGTTGCCCCAAAAGCAATGAGTAACATCAATAGGGCACGTTGAGTCGGTATCGAAAACCCGGCCAATGCCGCATAGCTCAGGGCGGCTATCATGGCACAGAGTGCCGCAACCCTCGGTGCAGCAATGGTGTTACTCCAATATTGCGGCAACCATCCCCAGGCCCATCGCACAAGCATAAAAATAAGCCCCGCTACTAATCCGATATGGAGCCCAGAGATAGCAACCAGATGGTTTGTGCCTGTATTAAAAAAGAGCGTCCATTGTCAGGATGAGATGT
>JAOTST010000097.1 GCA_029864785.1 Chromatiales bacterium
CTCTGAACTCCCTTCATCCGTAACGACAGATCCATGTGCGCCGTCAATATAGCGGGAGTGCTCATTGTCGTGGCAATAGACACAAAGTAATTCCCAGTTACTCCCATCATTAGGGTTATTATCGTGATTATGATCGCGATGATGGACAGTCAACTCTTTAAGATTATCACGACCAAATTCACGCTGACACCTACCGCAAATCCATGGGTAGAGTTTTAATGCCCGCTCTCGGTATCCACGCTCCCGCTCTTCACTTCCTTTTCGTGCATTAGCAACAAGGGCATCTAATTTATTTTTTTCCTGTGATGACACACACATCTCCTAACTATCTATAAACCACTTAATTTCATCGATGATTGCAGAAATGTCCGCATCGCTCACATAATGAAAATTTTTCCCTGAAGGCGCTAAGCGAATATTGGGACCCTTTTCACACTGTCCAAGGCATTTTCTATATTCAATAATAATAGGAATCTGCTGCTGCAACATCAACTTTTTCAACTGTTTGATATGGATCGCATTAGCAAGTCCACAGGATTTTTTCTGATTTGTAAGGCGCTGGTTATTACAGATAACCAGCCTATAATCCATTAAAACTCCATTTCAAGATCATCTTTTACCTCATCAATACCGGCTTGTGCGCACTCTTCATCAATCTCTCCAGATGGTGCGCCACTTACACCAACTCCCCCTAAAAGGTGTCCGGCAATCTGAATAGGAATGCCTCCAGCAGACATCAGTAAACCATCGATTTGACCAATTGGAGTCGATGCTCTGCCAGCAAGTTGAGAGGTGGCAGCGCCAAAGTTAGCCGCAGTGAATGCTTTTTGGCGACTAATCTCCAGAGAGATAACAGGAGCCACCGTGTCACGCATGACATTTTGTACCGAACCATGACGATCAACGACAGTCACTGCAATTTGAATGCCCTTCTTACGACAGGCATCGATAGCGGCTTGAGAAATTTTGGTCGTCACATTAAGCGAAAGACGTTTAATTGATATCGCCATTTGATCTTCAGAAGCAATCACATTTTGGCTAAAAAATAGCGCTGCAACCAATAATATAATTATATTTTTCATCGTTAATTTCCTATTTCACCTTTTCTATAAAGCGCAAACCAATACCATTGTTACAATAACGCAGGTGTGTTGGCTCAGGGCCATCATCAAAAAGATGCCCATGATGCCCGCCGCATTTAGCACAATGATACTCTGTACGTGGCGCATCAAGCTTATAATCTGTCTGGGTATCAAATGCATCCTCGATACAGGCAAAGAAACTCGGCCAGCCAGACCCACTGTCATATTTCATTGTTGAATCAAAGAGCGGCGCACCACAACCCACGCAGAAAAATGTTCCGCTTCCTTTTTCATCATTAAGAGCACTACTCCAAGGGGGCTCTGTCCCCTCTTCGCGTAAAACACGATGCTCTTCCGAAGTAAGCTTGTTTTTATCGTTTTCTGTATTCATTTAGGAACATAATTTATTGATGGTTACCGATGATGATAAAGACGGTCATCTAAAAACAAGCGTCAGACAAGACAACTTAAGTTTTCAATAGTAGAAGGTAGAGCCTCACCCATTTGTTAGTATATCGTCGAAAGGCTGGGTCTTATTGAGCGTTACAAATTCAACAAATTCCTTATATGGCAACGGCTTACTAAAAAGGCAACCCTGAATCATCACTGGATTATGCTGAGTTAACAACTCCAACTGCATCTCCATCTCTACACCCTCAACGACCACATCCAGATTCATATGAGCAGCCATTTGAATAACTGAAATAGCCAGTGCTGCACTGCGTCCGTCTGATGTAATATCAATAATAAAAGAGCGATCTATTTTTAATGTGTCGACAGGAAATTTCTTAAGATAGCTTAATGCTGAGTAACCCGTTCCAAAATCATCAATCGCAATATGCGCACCTAATCCACGAAGCAGATTAAATTTATCTAAAACATCATCATTGTCATTTAAAAGTAACCCTTCTGTAATTTCTACTTTTAATCGATCCGCGGCCAAACCACTCTGCTGAAGAGCCTCCTTCACCGTATCAATAAAATTGTCAGCCCTGAACTGTCTAGCAGAGACATTAACCGAAAGCCAAATATCTTCATTTACATCATCACTCATAATGTGGTTCGTTGACTGCATTAAAACCCATTTTCCAATATCATTAATAAGCTCACTCTCTTCCGCTAGAGGGATGAAAATATCAGAAGGAATAGTCATCCCTAACTTTTTATTATGCCAACGTAACAATGCTTCTGTCCCAACAACACGCCTTGTCTTAGAGTCCACAACAGGCTGAAAATAGAGTTCAAGCTCATCACGTTCTATTGCTTTTCGAAGAAGGCCATCCATCTCCATTCTAGATTTGGCCTCATCATTCATAGATTGTGTGAAAAACACACATCGGTTTCTGCCCTCTTTTTTTGCCTGATACATCGCTGAATCTGCATCACGAAGCATAATGTCCGGCTGAGAATTTCCTGCAGTTGTAATACTGACACCAATACTAGGAGAGACAAACAACTCCTTCCCTTCATGAACAAAGGGTTTGATCAATGATTTAATGATTTTTTTGGCTACAATTTCCGCATTATGAAAATTATGTATTTTAGGGATAATGATCAGAAATTCATCTCCCCCTAAACGTGCCACGGTATCATCTTCACGAACACATAACTTAAATCTACTCGCCGTTTCCACCAAAACATAATCACCCACTGCATGACCCAAAGTATCATTAATGTTTTTAAAGTGATCAAGATCAATCATCAGTAGAGCAACCACCTCATCTTCACGCTGAGAGGCATTGAGTGACTGTTTAAGCCTATCCATTGCAAGTAATCTATTAGGTAAATTTGTCAACTGGTCATAGTTAGCCTGAAAGAGGAGCTCATCTTCATAATTTTTCTTAAGTGTAACGTCCTCTTTTGTCGCAAGCAGGTTGGTAATTTTTCCTGACTTATCTTTAAGCGGCTTAACGCTGACTCGCTCCCAATATTTCTGGCCATTTTTCCGTTTATTCAAGAGTTCGCCAGCCCACGTTTTTCCTGAAAGAACAGTTTCCCAGAGCTCCTTATAAACACCAGGAGGCGTCAGTTTTGCACTCAAAAGACTTGGGCTTTTCCCATAAACCTCCTGAAACGAATAGCCTGAAATTTCAATAAAACTATTATTTACATAGAGAATTTTTCCCCGACTGTCTGTCAGCACAATCGAGTTAGGACTCTGCTCTGCGATTTCAGCAAGAATCCTAAGCTCATCTTCTCGCTTCTGTAACTTCGATGTCATGTCATTAAAGGCAGAAATCAGCTGATCTAACTCATCCTCACCCTTGATGAAGTGTCTTTTTCGCTCAATCTTGAATTTTGGTAGCTCACCGGTTATAGAGGATATTTTAGCCAAATCAGCTAACTGTAAGATATGACGCCCAAACATTTTATAAAATATATAAAGAACAAATAGAGCCACTAATATGGTTTTAAGCGCATTACTTCCAAGAATAAGTAGCAGCTCTAGCGAAATCCGTTCATAAATATTATCCAAACTCCCTTTAATGACCAAATAACCAATGGTTATCGATTCGTCTTGATAGTGATGAATAAGAGGGAACTGTTTTTGTAACGCATTTTCAATATTGGATATTCCAGCACTCCATTTGACCTTGCCACCTTCATCTTCAATAGCGACATACTTAATATCATTCAGCTGAATCAAACCATCAATTGCCGCCTGAACTTGCTGTTCATCAATTAGCCAGACACTACGAGCGATGGGGTCCACGCCTGTGGTCTCAATTTGTGAAATGGTTGAGTAAAAATCAGAAATTTCCTGCTGATAACGCCCGTTAATCTGTAGCAGGGTTATAACCAGGGTAAGAATTGAGCTAAAGAGGATAATCGCAACGATTAACCGCCGAGCTAAAATACTTTTAAAAATTTGGTAAATCATCAGGCTTATTTTAACCGTGTTGCCAGCATCTCGTTAACTATTTTGTTAACCAGTACGGATCTATTTATGTGAAACTCTTATCTACTTTAAGCTGTATTAGGAATAGCGAGATTATTGCTCATAAGGATCTTTCGCACATCAATACCGTAGGAGTTTGATTTAAGAATTTTTCTTATTTTTATAGCCGTACCCTTTCGCTCATGATATTCCAAATCAAGCACCATAGGTCTTTCTAAATATTTTTTATGCTTATCAAGCACTAAATTAAGTGTTGGCAACAATTTTCGTTTCAGATTTACGGTAATCACCACACCTACCTCGCCATCTTCAAGTTCAACAATTGACCCGATAGGGTAGATCCCCAGACAACTGATAAAACTCTCCAATAAATTTTTACTAAAATGTTTAGAAGCCCATTCATACATCAAATTTAGTGCTTCATGAGGAGATATCCTGTCATGGTATGCCCGATCACTAGTAATTGCATCATAGACATCGACCATCGCAACAATTTGAACATAAGGCTTTATCCCTTCCGCCATCAGCCCTTTGGGATAACCTGTACCATCCATACGCTCATGGTGGTAACGAATCACATCCAGCGCAGCAGCGGGAAAATTTTCGGCCGAAGAGAGTAAATCAAAACCCATTTGGGGATGAGCATTCATGATCTTTTTTTCAAAAGCATTTAGCTTTCCAGGCTTATTAAGAACCTCCAAAGGAACATGCATTTTACCAATATCATGAAGTAACGCCCCTAGGCCAAGTATACGCAGCTCTTTTTCATCAAAGCCGATATGACGTCCAAAAAGAATGGATAGGATGCACACATTTATACTGTGCAATGAGGTGTATTCATCCTTGTGTTTTAGCTGAGTCAGCAACACCATGGCATTTTCATTACTAATGATATTGTCGACCATCTGTTCAGTCAGTTCACGCGCACTCTCAATACGAATACTTTTACCTAATCGAACATCATTAAAAATGGCATTAATATATTTTCGGGTATTTGTGTAGATCTTGGCGGCTTTAGGAAGTGCCTGACTAAACTTTATCTTATTACGCTGATGATCCGATTCATCTGACTCAAAATCGGCATTGACCCTCTCTGTGTCGAAACGGCTCGATTCAGTTCTCTCTAAAGGATTGTGTTCATGCTCTATATCAATGTCTTTCCCTTGCTCAAGATCAATGTAGACCGATTCACAGTAGTTGCGAAGCTGCTCAAGCTCCTTTGGGGTCGTAATGGGGAACCCCTGAAATAAAAAGGGCGATCCAAGCCACGGCTTATCCAGCTCTGCGACGTACATACCGAGCGACAGCTCATCTACCGATATCTTTTTACGCTCCATCGAGATTATCCCTAATCTTATCCATTGCCATTCTGACTTCCCACTTTTCCCCCTTGAATGTCCCCTAAGACATTCACCGCCAAGCTTATAAATCTATCATAATTCCTCTATCCATTCCTCCTTTAGTTTATCCAACACAGTCCCACTGGAGCTCTCCCCTAAATTGCTCTATTCTGATGATATAGGCCAATTCCACATATAGGACAGCTATGGGGCAAGAGATCGCCAACAGTCACTTCAACCCACAAGATTTTGACCGGTTTTCTGCACATTTGCATGATGAAACTGCCTTATTAAGAGAGTGGTTTACTAACGATTTACTCTCAAGCCGTGACAAAATCATTGGATTTGAACTGGAGGCCTGGCTTATCGACTCCACCAGAAGACCCGCTCCAGTTAATGAAGCATATCTTGCCATGCTCAGCGATGAAGCGCTCTACAGTCCAGAACTCTCACAATTTAATATCGAACTAAACAGCACGCCTCAACCGCTCTCCGGCCATATTTTTAGCTCCATGAAGAGAGACCTGGATAAAAACTGGAGCCATTGTCGCCATCTGGCCAAAAAGATCGACACTGAGCTAGCGATGATCGGCATTTTGCCCACACTGAGTGACGACATGCTGACACTAGATAATATGTCCCAGACCGAACGCTATCGCGCCCTTAATGAACAGGTGCTACGCCTAAGGAAAGGCGCGCCTATTCAACTGGATATTAACGGCATCGAACACCTCTGTAGCACACATGCTGATGTCATGTTAGAGGCCGCCACCACCTCATTCCAGCTCCATCTACAGGTCACTCCAGATAATGCCTTACGCTACTACAATGCCATGCAAGTACTCTCTGCACCCATGGTTGCCATAAGCGCCAACTCACCGCTGCTTTTTGGTAAAAAATTATGGCAAGAGACACGGATCCCCGTCTTTGAGCAAGCAGTT
>JAOTST010000098.1 GCA_029864785.1 Chromatiales bacterium
CCTGAAGAGTCGCAGTTGCAGCAGAATGCGATGGCTCCATGTCGGGTACTGGTGGTTAACTCCAAGGGGGGGTGTGGCAAAACAACGATAGCCACTAATCTGGCAGGGTGCCTCTCTTCTCGTAACTATCCGACAGTACTGATTGATTACGATCCTCAGGGTTCAAGCATGCAGTGGCTCTCATTGCGCAGTGATAAGCAGAAGGAGGTGCACGGAATTGCGGCCTATCGTACTGTTATCTCTAATACCACTCGAAGTTTTCAGATGCGCATTCCACAAGGAACGGAGTATGTCACATTGTTGATGCCCCAGCGGGCATTTCTGGCCCTGACCTTATTCAGTTGGTACGCGATGTCGATACAATTATTATTCCGGTGCTTCCATCGCCCATCGATATTCACGCCTGTGCTCACTTTATAAAAGACCTTTTTCTGGTTGCCAAGGTACGTAATAAGTCGATTAAGATAGGCGTAGTTGCAAATCGAACACGGGCTACGACCAAGGTCTATGATTCACTGATTAGATTTCTTAATTCACTGGATATCGAATTTATCGGAGCTTTGAAAGATAGTCAGAGCTATGTCCATGCCTCCCAAGATGGTATCTCGGTTGTGGAGCTGCGCAATTCGCTGGCATCAAAGAATAAGCGCCAGTGGAATGAAATCGTTAACTGGATCAACGTGTAGTTGAAAATAGATAAATTTGTAATGTGCGAGTATTGGATTCTGGACTAGAAATAGTAGCGCACTTCGGCAATAAGGCTGCTCCCCGCAGCGCCAAATTCTGTTATTAAGGTTGAGCCGACGGGTTTCTCTCCTGTGGGAATCGATAGGCCGATAGAAAGCTCGCTCTCATCACTCAAGGAGTAGGTGCTATTAAAGGCTATAATATTGGAGTGGTCGACGCCATTATAAACCAGCGTTGCTCCCCCAGAAAGTAGTGGAGTGAGTGGGTAGCTTAAGCCGAGAGCAAGATAGTTAGTAGCGAGATAGGAGCCACTGCCGATCACATAATTCGTAGCCGATGTTGCTCCCAGACCATTATAAAATGCCTCTCCTTGTAGAGTTAGATTGTTCTCCCAGTGGTAGTCTATTCCGATCACCAGTTGGCTCTTCCAGCTGCCGTTATAGTTGCGCCGATTGCCTTCGCCACGAAAACCGATGCCACTAAAAATTTCTCCCTGGAAGGCTCCCGCAATAATATCATCACCACTGACCTTGCCCGCCATCAGCGTCCATTCGGTATCTCCAATGGGTGTGCTCAGACGAAATAGTGATGTATATCGATTTGGGTCATATCGCCCCCAGCCATTGGATGAATTTAAATCAGAGGCATAACCGGCTATGCCGATGTAGCTCAATTGAGAGAGTTCGTTCCAACTATAGTCGGCACGAATGCCATCAACCCCAGCTTTGTAGACACGATAAGAGGCGGTGGCGGCAAATGGTGCAAAAAAATCATTGGGGGTAAAGAAGTAGGTGGTGGCAAGATTGATGGGTTGTCGGCCTACCTTCACGTTCATGTTCGTGGTGTGGTATTCCAGATTGAGCGAGTCGACACTTAACCAGAGATCTCCATTACTTTGTGATAGCTGATTCGCACGTTCAACACCGGGCAGGGTGATGGTATCGGTGAGTGGATAGCTCTGAAATAGATTCATCTCATAGCCCCATCCCTCACCCATGCCACCTTGAGCAATGAGTCGTGCGGCCTCGGCAGCGGCCGTTTTATTCGACGCAGGATAGAGAGGGCTGAGGGCAGGGGTATCGGTTACGGCAATCCCTGCTCGTGCCATGCCGCGTAGCTCAAACCAACGGTTGTTGTTCTCCCAGTTGTAGAATGGGTAACCGGATATGGGAAGGGAGAACAGGATAATAAATAACGATAATGTTCTCATCTCTATTGAAGTATGTCGGACTCTAGCTTGCCATCGCGCAGATGGATGACTCGCTTGGCACGATCGATCACTCGTTGGTCATGGGTTGAGAAGAGGAAGGTAACCCCATCGTTCTGGTTCAACTCCTGCATCAGATCGAGTAGTGCCTCGGCGGTGGCTGAATCGACATTGGCGGTGGGCTCATCGGCTAATACGATGGCGGGGTGGGTGACGATGGCTCTGGCAATAGCAACGCGTTGTTGCTGGCCTCCTGAAATCTCATCGGGGCGGCGATGCTCCAGCCCCTCTAGCCCCACCTCTTTAAGAATAGCCATTACCTGTTCACGTCGTTCAGCTGGTTTAACCCCCTGTAGTGCTAGTACAAATTCAGCATTTTCATAGGCGGTGAGTACAGGGATCAAATTGTAAGATTGAAATACAAATCCGATGCGGTCGCGGCGTAGTGCTGAGATTTCTGAACGGTTAAGCTCTGTAAGATTCCGACCCTCTATAGTGACGACTCCAGATGTTGGCTCATCGAGTGCGCCGATCATATTGAGTACAGTGGTTTTGCCCGATCCAGAGGGGCCGCAGAGCGTGGTAAATTCTCCGGCACTGATGGTGAGGTTCAGGTTGCTAACGGCATTGACCTCTATTTCACCCTGAATATAGGTTCGGGTAATATTGTGGAGTTCAACAATTGCTCTGTGCTGTTGGCTCATCGTAATTTCTCAAATGGTTTTAAGGGTATCGACGGGATTGGTCTTTACGGCTTTCCAAGCGGGATAGAGTCCGGAAATTAATGTCAGTGAAAATACGCCAGAGAGAATAGCGATAATACTCTCTTTGAAGAGACGGACATGGATGACTGGATCCAGAAGTACACCGCCTGCGCTGTAGCCCCCCATTTCATCAAACATCTCAGTAAAATCGAGGCCGATATAGTAGAGATAGTAGTACCAGGGAGAGGTGATGATGACGCCCATAATGAGCCCAAGGATAGCCAGCCAAAATGATTCCAGAATCACCAGCCGGAAAAGAACCGAAGGAGGCATACCGATGGCCATCATAATACCAAACTCGCGGGTGCGTTCCATCACGCCCATTAGAAGTGTATTAAGGATACCGGCTGCGATCACCAGCCCGATGAGTATCTGGCTCAAATAGTTGGTGGTCTTATCGACGGTGATTAAACCCATGAGATCACGCTGGGTCTGTTGCCAGCTGAGTGTTTCGATTTCATCATTATTGATTATTGCTGCGATTTGAACACTCATCTCTTCTGCGCGACGTTGATCGGCAATAATCACGGTAATCATCGATGCCTCGTCATGTGTGTATCCCAGTGTTTTACGAACCTGATCAATCGGAAGCAGCACCATTGCTCCATCGACCTCGTCCAGCCCCGTCTTGAAAATGGCGCGAATTCGAGCAACCTCACCAACAATATCACCATTAACATCAGTGGTGGTGTAGACGATTTTTTTGCCCAGTTTTAATTTTAATTTTTCGGCCATTACCGATCCGATGATGATGCCTCGATGGTCATTGGTGCTAAAAATTTCGCCTTCGGTGATCGCTCGGATCAGTAGATTGAACTCAGCGGATTCGGTAGTAGGATTAATGGCTAAAAATGATCCTCCCACACTTTTACTCGCGCTGGCAAACATCGCCTGCCCCATAATTCGCACGGTTGCGTTGGATACATTGTCCAGTTGCATAATCTCTGAGCGAAGCTTAGCTGTATTTTTTAATCTTTTATCAAGGGTAGGACTGTCGTTAAATCCTTTTGCTTCGACTGTTACATGACCGAGTCCCATGGTGGCGCTGGCATCGATCATGTTGGTGTAGGTGTAATCTCCAGTACCGGTGAAGGTGACGGAGAGGAATACACCAAGACTGATTGAAAACCCAGTTATTAGCGTACGCCGCTTATTTCTCCAGAGATTTTTCCAGGCTAATCGATTAAGTTGCATGTCTGAATTTACCTTTCCCCTACTGGTGATGAATCGCTTCAATGGGCTGTATCACCGCTGCTTTAATTGCGGGATAGATCACCGCCAGGGTGGCGATGGCAAAAAGTAGTCCTACCGGCATGATGACTGATTGCGGTGTTAGCATTGATCTCCAGTGGGGATCGAGAGCAACTCCTCCAAAGGTAAAGCCGCTGGTGAATTGAGAGAGGTCTATGCCATGCACAGAAAAATAGAGAGAGAGGGGTATTCCCACGCCAATCGTAATCATTGAGGCAAGAGCAACCTGTATTTGTGACTCCAGTAAAATTAATGAAAAGATCTGCCAAGGTGAAAAACCAAGTGCTTTCATTACACCAAACTCGCGAATACGTTCAAATACTCCCATCAACATGGCGTTGAGAATGACCATGCCAACAGCAATATAGGTGATTAGGATCATAACGACGATCGATGCATCGGTCATGTCCAAAATTTCTGCAATGGCTGGAAGTAGCTTTTTCCAGCTTAGAAGTTCTAATTGAGGAACTAGTTTTCTGACCTGTTCCAATCGTTCATTAAGGGTATTGCTATAGCCATCTTTGGGCATGATGACAATCTCATGGCTGCCCTCGGGAATGACCATCAGTTCACGGAAGGTTGAGACGTTCATATAAAAACCGGCTCGATCAATTTCTTCGCCAACGGACTTGAGAATGCCTCTAATATTAAACAGGGCATCGGCCATTGAGCCATCAGCAGCCTGCCCGACGATGACAACTTCATCACCTACATCAACGCCCAGAGTACGAGCTAGTCTACGGCCGATAACGACATCATTTGGGAGATCTTTACTGAGCCATGAACCGCGCATTACATGGTTATGAATTTTGGTCACTTTTGATTCGTAGTCGATGTCGATAGCGCTCATTTTTACGCCAGAGGATGCTGTTCCTGCCGCCGCTAAAGCAAATCCGTAGAGACGAGGAGAGGCGTTAAATCCTGCTTGCTGGAGTTTATTGATGATCGAGTAGCTACCATCTATACGTTTGTAAAGGTCGGGATCACGCCGATAATTTTCAACGTGAAGTTGCATCTCTCCGCTATTCATGGAGATAGCATTACGTTCACTGGCAAACAGCATTCCCTCCATGAGTGCGGAGTAGAAAATCATGATGCTACCGGCGAGTCCCATTGCGGCAATCGTCACAAAGGTTCGTTGGCGGTGGCGCCAGAGATTACGAAAGGCGAAGTGCATTAACATAGGATTAGTGTCGATGTTTAAGGCTATTTATTGAGAACAGACTATCTTTTAGATCAACGTTAAGCTCAAGTTTTTCATAGATAATTTCAGTGTATTCATCGGGCTTATCTGTAGGGGTCACGCGCATCACTGCTGGACGTTCTGCTCCGGCCATTACTTTGTAGTCACTAAAGGTCATTCGTCTTGTTTCAACACCATCTTCATCGTAGAAGATCTCTTCAATCGGCAACAGACTGTTGGCAAAAATGGTCATGATGATCTTGCCCCAAACAACAGCGGCATCCTCATGGGGGATGAGTGCAAATTCGATGATATTTTGACCATTACGTTGTCCCTCAAAGGTGACAGCAGGGGTGTAATCCTCCTCCATGCGTGACTCATCGACCAGATCATCATTGGTAAAATGGCTCCCCATCCATGATCCCATCATCATTCCTGAGGTGAGACGGATGGTGCGGTCGGTTCGAGGCAGATAACTATAGAGGTGCTTCCCTGATTTGAGGCTGGCAGTTCCCTTCTCTTTGAGAGGCTTGAGGATCTTTACCAGTGATTTATCTTTGCCCTTAGACCACGCCTCCATCTGCATGGTGCGTTGATAATGTTCAGTGCGAACATGCATGGAGAAGATGGCGTGGGATGAATCACCACGCCACAGGTCATCTATTCCTTTTAAGATCTCTTTGGCGCGTGTGATTGATGCATCAGACGGCTGCACAGTAACAGCACCAGTGGGTAGGGTTATGGAGGCTAGCAGTAGTGCTACAGAAACTATTAAGGCGCGCATTGAAGCTCCAAGTTATTGTTATCCTTAATTTAGTGTAGGCTGGATGCCTGTAAAATGCCAACCCGCTATAATTCAACTTTTCAGAATCCAACTTTCTCTCTTATGTTAAAACTCGATACCCTTATCAATCGCTGGATCCGTCCAGAGATTAGAGCCATATCTGCCTATCATGTTCCCGATTCGTCAGGGCTGATTAAGCTTGATGCGATGGAAAATCCCTATACCTGGCCTGAGGCGATGGTCAATGAGTGGCAGGTGTTATTGTCGAAGGCTCCTGTTAATCGTTAT
>JAOTST010000099.1 GCA_029864785.1 Chromatiales bacterium
CAAACTTCCGCACCTTCGCGGGTGTAGTCACATGCGTTGTTATCGCAAAGTTTCGCGCAAGCCTCACGCTCTGCAAGCGCGGCCTCCATTGCGCACTGTTGCAGTGCCTGCAATACGCTACGACTATTCGGCATCCCGCAGCCTATCATAATTTGCTTGTATCGTTCGTCTGTAAGCATTTAATCTCTCCTAACAAATTCCGCTAACAAAGCGTTCAACCGGACGAGCCGGTTAACGCGGCGTTATCAGGCTCTAGTAAGTTCAGCCGTTGCATACCAACCTAGCTTCAATTTGGTATTGCAGTAGTCACACGTAAAATCATCCCCATCGCAAGCACGATCTGGCAAATCCTCATTATCAAAGAAGTGATCTTTTCCACATTCTGGGCACTCAATAAGCTCATGGTCGTAGGAGTTCTGATCGACAACCGCGCCTGATAACAAGTCACTCGTGTGGACTTGCTGCTCCGGCGCTTCTTTTAGTTCCGTGGTTTCAGTTTCATTTCCCATATCTCTATCCTCTAAATTTATTTACCCGCAAGCCGCACACCTCATCGTTATGCGCCAATAACCTTAACGGTTGTAGCGCGCTCAACATGCACCAATTCACCTTTCTCTAGCTCTGGTATAAGGTGGCTACCCTTATAGGTAGCATCTGTTGTTTTCGTGAAAAATTCAGGGTTATATATTGTCGCGCTTTCTACATCCACCCACCCATAGGCTGTGCTTTGTCCGTCTTCATACGCTATTCCCCAAGCTTTGCCGTCCTTCATTACCATTACACCTTTTTCTACCTTGCTCATATCATCTCTCCCGCGCATTGGCGCATAACAATAAATTCAATTTGACCGCGTAATAGCGGGGTTCTTTCATGCCGCGGTGGGCGGCAAATTAATAAGGTCGTTATGTGTTAATCAATGCATTGAGCCTTTCAAGTTGCGGCCTAAAAAACTCCAATGCAGCAGGGTCGTTTTCCGCCACGGATACAACTGTATCAATAACCATGTTTGCCTTTTCAATGCGTAGCCTATCAATTTCATCAGCAGCCCTTCTCATAGTGGTACTATATCCACTCGTGGGATGGTAGCTCCGTAGTTTGTCCGTAAGTTCACACATAACAATTAGCTCCAGCCGACCCGTAACCGCATCCGGCTTTTTTGGTAAATTTAAAATTCATCTCAGGCGGTTACGGTCGTCTGAGCATGGTCGTTAGTTTCATTCCGTGCGCCAAACGCGGTATCCACCTTCCGCCTTCCGCATAATAAACTTCATTGGCGCGTATCTTTCGTTTACAGCGCCCATTGATATAGTAATTTTTGGTATTAAGAACGAGTCACCAACGCCCATATTTCTCCACGGATATTTGCTGCGCTTTCCGCTCTTAGGGATCGGAATGCCAATTTCAACTTTTATATCATTCATATTAATCTCCAAAACTAACAAGTAAATTAACGCGGACTGTCATACTCCGCACTTCGTTGTGGCTACGCCGTGCAGCCGGTTATTAGGGCGTTATGTGTTTAAATAACACCGCATATTTCCGTCAATATCAATCCCCTGATCCACCATTCCATTAACGACTTCACCGGCGGATTCATCCCACCCTAGCGATTCGTACACGCCAAACTTTGCAGCCAAAATATCAGACTTAATGTCTATATGCTTTGTCAGCAGCTCAGAAAAAACATCATCAATATCTGCTTTTATACTCACTATTTCATCCTCCACACATAACAAATTAATTTAGCAGAGCGCTCATGCGGCGCTCCAAGCTCATGCAGGGTTCGCGCCTGCTAATCATGGTCGTTATGCGGTTACAAATAAGTCGTACCCGTCACTTTGAAAATGCTTACTTCTTTCTTCGCACTTACTTAAAACATACTTTACAAACGGGTCGTCAAGATCAGGCTTAAACACATCGCCCGCAGTGCTTATATCATCAAGCATCTTCCACAAGCCCTCGGCTTTCACCCGCATCCGTCCTTGCGTAACGCACTCATCCCGCATAACAAGTAGCTCGTTTTGACCGCCTACTGCGGGGGTTGTTTTAGTGTTATTGGTTTCGTTTGGCATCGTTATTTCCCTCAGTTAATAGGCTTCAATACGGCGGCAACACAGCATGGCGTTAGGCGTACTCTACAAAATGCCCACTATACGGGGCTGAATCTAGCTTAATATACGGCTTTCTCTTATCAAGTTTCGCCAATATATCTGCCCACGGTATAAAGTCATTGCGTGACCTGTACCCGCTCAAATAGATAACATCAACCCCGTCATCTTTAACCATCTGCACCTGACCATCAAACTCTTGCGGTCGGCCATCACTGAACTCATCACACTTAAATATCAGCGTATTACCTACTTTCACATTATCTGCACTTGCCCTCATCACAACCTCCGCACACCTAACACGTAATTCAAAAGGAGCCGATAGACTCCGCATTTTATCAAAGGCCATCAGCGGCCCTTTTAATAAAATCGTTATATGTCCATCTCAGCTACTTTTTCCCATGATCTTTTCGTGTCAGGAATAGATGCAGCCTTCTCTTTCCATGCTATAGCGCCAAGACCGTCTTTAGTGTATCCAGCCAACACGGGAGCGTTGTCGCCGTACGTTTCCCAAAGTAAAAAAATATAATCCATCGTCTCTCTCCAATTTTCTAGTTACATATAACAATGCGTTCAAATTCCGCCCCTCGCTGCCGCTCGGTCGGCTTAACTCGGCGTTATGCACTTACTATCTCAATATCGCAATTACTTGCTATATCACCAATACACGATTGAAAGCGCTCACTTTTTCGCTTGAATCTATAGGCTCCACGATAAAAGCAAACCTTTTGCTCGCTTACCACAGGATCCATATGCAAAATATTCACAGTAAGCCTAACGGTGTCACCGTCAGATATTTCAATACCGTTTACGTCAAATATCCCGCTATTCATAATAAATTCACCTCTACCAAACAAACATAATAAGGCCGCAAAGTATAACCCCCATTACCACATATAGAACTGTGCTAAATATGTCGAATATATCTAATTCCCTTAATTGTGTCATTCTATCTCTCCGTTTGTTGGTTGATGTTTAGTAGATTAGCACAGTGGTTGAGGGTGTCAAGATAAAAAGGTAAATAAAATTAACTGTTGACGTAATCTTTTATATCCTCTATATTTATCAGCACTTAATCAAAAGGAGGTCAAAATGGCTAGTAGCAAGATCATAAAGAAATCAATCCGAATCGCATTGGCAAAGAACGGCCAGAAGCAAAAATGGCTTGCTGATAAGATTGGGACATCCGAGGTTCAGCTATCTAAGTGGGCTAATAAGGATCACTTAAATACTGCAACTATCGAGATGATAGCTATGCCGTTCAATATGTCGGTGAGCGAATTTATCGCTCTAGGTGAGCAGTAATGACTAACTGGCAAAAAGCACACAAACAGGTCGAGGCCAGATCCGCATGGGAGTCTGGAAAGTGAGGATAAAGAACTGGTCTAATTTCCAGCACTTTAAAGACAGACGACCTCCTTGGATAAAGCTACACAGAGAGATTTTGGATCAGCGTGATATCAACTTGTTATCAGACAGATCCTACCGCGTATTAATAGGGCTGTGGCTACTTGCTAGTGAAGATAAGGGTTTAAATGGGGAATTGCCGGAGATTGAGGATATTGCATTTAGGCTGCGCATGGAAAAGGATAAGATTATCAAAGCGTTAAAAGAACTTGATGAATTTTTGATACATGACGATATCGAGATGATATCAGAAGGATGTCAGTCTGATGATACAGAGACAGAGACAGAGACAGAGGAAGAGATAAAGACAGAGAAAGAACCAAAGAGCGTTTTTGTTTTGCCGGACTGGATTAACCAAGAATTGTGGGATGGGTTCATGGCAGAGAGGAAAAGGCAAAAGGCTTCAAATTCGGAGGCTGCTATTAAATCGCTGGTAACTAAGCTGTCGAAATTCAGAGAGGAAGGGTTAGATCCAAATGAGTCGGTGGCGAACTCCTTGGAGAATTCATGGAAGGGAGTATTCCCTACAAAACAGAAAGCAGGCGGAAACGGTAAATTTAATTTAAGCGAGGCACTACAAAATGACATGCAAAGAATCAATGAGCGAGAAATGGGTGACAGCTCTATTCGCACGCTTGAGAGCGATCTATCTGGACAAGTGGGATAGGTGCTTCAATTCTGATCAAGAGCTATCTGCTGCGAAATTTGAATGGTCTGAGGGGCTTGCTGGAATGAATGGCGATGCAGTAAAGCGAGCTATTGAGCATTGTAGACAGAACATAAAATGGCCTCCAAGTATTGCTGAGTTTATTGATGCATCGAAAATAGAAAGACCCGTACATACGCCTTTGTTGCCAACACCGCCAAAGATTAAGCCTAACAAAGAGAATATTGAGAGAGTTCACAAGATGTTACAGGAGGCGCTAAACAAATGAGTAAACCACAACACATACTAACAATCGACGGTAAGCATCTATCACCTAGACAAGCCAGCGAGCTAGAAGGGGCTGCAAGTTACCAAGCTATCATTAAACGAATCAGCTCAAGACCAGAGCTATCGGATGTTGAGAAGGTGTTTCTTCCGATGCTAAGTAAATCACAATGCGGAAACCTTGGGGCTAAGAATTCCCCTTGGAGAAAATAACAGGAGATATAGGAATTAGCAAAATAGACAGAACAACCCCCATCGAGCTATGGCAGACATACAGTTATAATTAAAACTAATGATCCATTAAAACAATGAATTATCAAAACAGCACAAACAATGAAAAGATGGCGTCTCGGATTGCCGATGTAATGCAGGGCAGGCCGGATTTAATAAAAAGGTGGCTATTGAGATACAGCGGCGACCAAAACGAGATGAGAAAATTAATATACAAATATTGGGATAACAATCATGAATTACTCAAACTTTCTAGATAAAAAACGATTCAATGATATCCAATCAGGATTTGAAATTGATATTGAAAATATACCGGCGGCGAAAGTCAGTGAAAAAACTCTAAAGGATTTTCAATCCGCATTGGTAAGATGGGCTTTAATTAAGGGCAAGGCGGCTATATTTGCCGATACAGGCCTAGGAAAGACCGCTATGCAAGCAACGTGGGCGCATCATGTGGCAGAATATACGGGAGGGTATGTGCTGATATTTGCGCCATTGGCCGTTGCAATACAAACGGTCAATGAGTCCGCATCATTCGGTGTTGATGTTAAATATATCCGTAGCCAATTAGATATGGGTGATCCGGGAATTTATATCACAAATTATGAAATGCGCGAATATTTCGACTTATCCGAGTTTGCAGGGGTTGTTTTGGATGAATCGTCAATACTTAAAAGCCAAACAGGGAAAACACGAACAGAGCTAATCGAGCAATGCCAGTATGCACCGTATCGGTTGAGCTGTACAGCCACGCCATCGCCAAACGATTATATGGAGCTTGGTAATCAATGCGAGTTTCTTGGTATCATGTCTCAGGTGGAAATGCTCGCCATGTTTTTCATTAATGATACTGGAGATACTGGCAAATGGAGATTAAAAGGTCATGCACAAGAGAAGTTTTGGCAATGGATGGCTACATGGTCAGCCGTTATCAGAAAGCCGTCTGATCTTGGGTTCTCGGATGAAGGATATAATCTACCGCCATTAAATATCATCGAACATACAATCGAATCACCCGCTAATGACGGCGATCTATTCGCCATGCCAGCCCAAACTCTAAGCGAAAGACGGAAAGCAAAGAGAGAAACAATCGATCAGCGATGCCAATTAGCAGCCGATCTGGTCAATAATTCAGATGACGGATGGATTGTATGGTGCCACCTGAATGACGAGCATGATTTATTAGAGTCAAAAATAGATGGAAATAAGGCAAGCGTCAGGGGTGCAGATAGGCCGCAAGACAAAGAGGATAGGCTGATTGGGTTCTCTCATGGTGAATATGATTCAATGATTAGTAAACCGTCGATCTGCGGGTTCGGAATGAACTGGCAACATGTCCATAATATGGTATTCGTTGGGCTTGATGATTCATTCGAGAAATTCTATCAGGCGGTTAGGCGTGAATATCGATTCGGTCAGAAATTCCCCGTAAACGTCCATATCGTTGCAAGCGAGGCCGAGG